>NZ_JWIZ01000001.1 GCF_001038205.1 Muribacter muris
ATTGAAACAATTTGATTTTTATAAAGGACACACGCAGTGTGTCCCTACATTCTGTTAAAATGTCTATTTTTGTGCATTTGCTACATAATACCGATTTTCTACCTATTCAGCGGTGAAGTCTCACCGCTTTTTTATCGCCCTTTCTAGAAATTGCTCACCTCAATCGCTAAAAGATCACTTTAAAGGTTCGATTATGCAAATAGAAGCACAACAAGCGGTCTGTTCTCCGCTATTTTTTACAAAACGATGTCCCCCCTTGCCGTACAAAAAATGTGATCTGTTTAACATATTTTAAACAAAGCATTTGGTTTGAAAATTTTAGAATGTTATATTTCACTTTGAAAAAATTATTTCATTTAATTTTGTTTTGAAATAAATTCCATTTCCTAGAAATATGAGGTTATGGAAAGACTGCCGGCAAGTTTGCCGTCCATTCCCACCTTAAAAAGAGGAGTTTGTAATGAAAATGCGTGTTAAGTTTGTATTGAGTGCATTAACACTCGGTTTAGCAATGAACAGTTTTGCTAAAGATGAATTAGTCGTATTCAGTTTGCCGAACTTATCCAGCCCGTTTGAAGTTCAACTTCAAAAAGTGGCTGTTGAAACGGGGAAAAAACTGGAGGTGAAGTTACAGGTTTTGGACGGTCAAAGCTCTTCCACCAAGCAGGCTTCCGATCTGGAAAATGCCATTACACGAGGCGCAAAAGGGATCATCATCTCACCCAATGATGTGAATGCGATTTCAGCGGCGGTCGAGGAGATCACCCAAGAAAATATTCCGGCGGCAACCTTAGATCGCAAGGTCGAAAGTAGCAAGCCTGTGCCGCACTTTGGTGCAAACAATTACACCGGCGGGCAAGCGGTGGCGAAAGCGGTCAAAGCGAAATACCCTAACGGTGCCAAAATTATCCTCTTAACCGGTCAGCCCGGTTCAACGTCTAATATTGAACGAACTCAAGGTATTCGTGATGAGCTGGCAGCCGGCGGTAGCCAGTACCAAATCGTGATTAACCAAACGGGTAACTGGCTGCGTTCCGAAGGGCTGCGTATTATCGAAAGTGTATTGCCAACCTTAAAAGACAAGCCGGATGTGATTATTTCCGCTAACGATGATATGGCATTAGGGGCTATCGAGGCGTTACGCAGCCAAGGCTTAAAAGCCGGCGAGATCCTAGTAACCGGCTTCGATGCCACGCCGGAAGCACTCGCCCGTGTTAAAGACGGCTGGCTATTCTTAACCGCCGATCAACGCCCGGGTTTTGCCGTCAGCAGTGCGTTAGAACAAATTGTCGGCAATATTCGTGATAAAAAGCCTGTAACCGGCACAAACTACCCGCCGAAAATTATTCTCAAAGATAACCTGCAAGAAGCCGAGCGTTTTGCAGAAGTCAGCGAATAATTTATCTGCCTTTCTGCTCTCCCTTGCAGAAAGGCGTTTTCTTACGGAGGCTATATGTCCACTCCTTTACTCGAAGTTAAACACCTCACTAAAAGCTTTTCCGGCATTATGGCATTGGACGGGGTCAAACTCAGCGTTGCCAAAGGCGAAGTTCACGCTTTACTGGGCGAAAACGGTGCGGGTAAATCGACTCTTTTAAAGGCACTTTCCGGCGCACAACCGCAAACCAGCGGCGATATCATCTTCAACGGTGAAACATTAAGCCCGAACGATTCCCCCTTTGACCGCCAACTTAAAGGCATTGTTACTATTTACCAAGAATTTAACTTATTGCCTAATATGACGGTGGCGGAAAATTTCTTTCTCGGCAGAGAGCCGGTAAACGGGCTGTTTGTCAATGAAAAAGCGGTCAATGCGGAAGCACAGATTGTACTGGATAACCTCGGTCTGCATATCAAACCCGACACACAAGTGTCCCGTTTAAGTGTTGCCCAACAACAAATGGTGGAAATCGCCCGTGCGATGACCTTAAATGCCAAACTGATTATTATGGATGAGCCGTCCGCCGCCCTCAGCGACAAAGAGGTCGAAACACTCCACCAAATCGTGCGGGATCTTAAACGCCGCGGCATCAGCGTTATTTATGTTACCCACCGCTTAAACGAAGTATTTGCTCTGTGCGACCGCTTCACCGTCTTTCAAGACGGGCGTTATTCCGGCGAGGGCAATGTCCAAAACGTGAATGTCGATCAGATCATCAAAATGATGGTCGGGCGGGAAGTCTCTTTCACCCGCAGACCCGCGTCCGACACTCACCATACCCACCGCCCCGTGCGTTTGGCGGTCAAAAATCTCTGCCGAGAAAAACCTGTACTCGATCCGCACGGTATCGCTTTACACGGCGTCTCGTTCAATATTCACGAAGGCGAGGTACTGGGCATTGCCGGACTTGTCGGCGCAGGTCGTACCGAAATTGCCCGCTGTTTATTCGGCGTAGAAAGCTATACCGCCGATGAAATTAGCTTAGACGGTAGCCCCTACACTGCCGCCTCCCCTTTAGATGCGTTAGAAAAAGGCGTGGCATTAGTGCCGGAAGATCGCAAAAAAGAGGGATTAGTGTTAGGTCTGCCGATTAAAACCAATATGACCTTACCGATTTTAGACAAATTACTTAAAGGCAACCTCTTTGTCGATAATAAAAAAGAAGATGATCTGATTGAAACCTACCGCCAAGCCTTACGCATCAAAATGGCAAGCAGCACGTTGGAAGCCCGCAAGCTCTCCGGCGGCAACCAGCAAAAAGTGATTTTGGCACGTTGTATGGCGCTCAATCCCAAAGTGCTGATTGTTGATGAGCCGACCAGAGGCATTGATGTCGGTGCAAAATCCGAAGTGCATCAAGTCTTGTTCGATATGGCAAAACAAGGGGTGGCGGTATTGGTTATTTCCTCGGATCTGCCGGAAATTATGGCGATTTCAGACCGCATCATCACCCTTTCCGAAGGACGAGTAACCGGTGAAATTCACGGTGATGAAGCAACGGAAGAAAAACTTATGTCAATGATGGCTATCGGTGTTCAGCGAGACCAAGCCGCTTAAGAGAGGTTTATATGACAACACAATTTTTAAAAAATCTGGGAATGATTGACGATCAGGGCAACATCGATTTTATTGCGTTCTTTGAACGCTTCGGCGTCCTCATTTTCCTGATCTTACTTATCATCTTCTTCACATCACAAAACAGTGCATTTCTCTCACAACGCAATATTTATAACGTCTTAACCGAAGTCTCCATTTTCGGCATTATGGCGGTTGGAATGACCTTTGTGATCTTAACTGCCGGCATCGATCTCTCGGTCGGATCAATTCTTGCCGTTACGGCAATGTTCGCCGCGTATATTATTAAGGGGGAAAATACCGTAACAGTGGAAGCCGGTGCGTGGGGCGGAATGAGCTGGCTGATCGGCTTATCCGTCTGTTTAGGGTTAGGCACGCTCATCGGCTGGTTACACGGCTTGGGCGTGACCAAACTCAAACTGCCGCCGTTTATCATCACCCTCGGCGGAATGACAATTTGGCGGGGCTTAACCCTTGTGCTGAACAACGGCTCGCCAATCGCCGGTTTTGACGAAGGTTATCGCTGGTGGGGACGCGGCGATCTGCTCGGTGTCCCCGTGCCGGTCGTCATCTTCGCCGTCGTTGCCATTATCGGCTATTTCGCCTTACACAAAACCCGCTGGGGACGCTATGTGTATTCGGTCGGTGGCAATCCCGAAGCCGCCCGCCTTGCCGGTGTTAATATCAACCGCACCTTAGTGAGCGTCTATGTGGTGATCGGTGCATTAGCAGGATTAGCGGGCTTTATCCTCTCCGCTCGGCTTGGCAGTGCCGAGTCCGTTGCCGGCGTCTCCTTTGAGCTGCGGGTGATTGCCTCGGTCGTCATCGGCGGCACCTCACTAATGGGCGGCTACGGACGCATTACCGGCACAATTATCGGGTCTATCATTATGGGTGTGCTAATCAACGGCTTAGTGCTAATGGATGTGTCCGCCTATTACCAGCAAATTATTATGGGCGTTATCATTATTCTTGCCGTGGCTTTCGACACCTACGCCAAGAGCAGACGCGGCGCAATCTAACCCCCAGAGAGCGAACCCTTGTTCACTCTCTATTTGAGCTAAATCGGCATTATGCCGCCAACGCACAACATAATGATTTCAATCTTATTGTAGGGACACACTGCGTGTGTCCTTTAAAAAAATCAAATGATTTCAATAGGTTAAAACCCGGACACACGCAGTGTGTCCCTATAAGCGAATAAAAAACAACTTTATGCAACGGCTACATAATATTGTAATGTTGCAAAAAACACCTCAAAACTCACCGCTTGTTTCAACAAGGATCAGATTATGAAAACCGTAAATATCGGCTTGGTCGGCACCGGCTATATCGGACGTTGCCACGCCATTGCTTATGCACAAACCCCGACACTTTTTCCGCTGAAAGGCAAAATTCGACTCGCCTATTTGGCTGAAATCAACCAAGCACTCGCCGAACAAAAGGCGCAAGAATTTGGCTTTGCCCGTGCGACTGACGATTGGCGAAAATTAGTTGCCGATCCGAATGTCGATGTCGTGGATATTTGCACACCGAATTTCTTACATAAAGAGATTGCATTAGAAGCGATCAAACACGGCAAGCACGTTTACTCGGAAAAACCGCTGGCGCTCACCGCAGCCGATGCGAAAGAGATGGTCGAAGCCGCCCGTCAAGCCGGCATCAAAACCTTAGTCGGCTTTAACTACATTAAAAACCCGACCACACAGCTTGCCCGCCAAATTATCCAAAACGGCGAAATCGGCGAGGTCGTCCATTTTTACGGCACTCATCACGAAGACTATCTCGCAAACCCTGATACCCCGATCGACTGGCACTGCTATAAAGATAAAGCAGGGCTAGGCACGCTCGGCGATTTAGCCGCACACATCGTCAATATGGCGCACTATTTGGTCGGCAAAGAGATTGTGAGCGTGATTGGTGATATGCAAACGGTGATTAGCGAACGTCCGAATCCGCACAATTTAGCGGAAAAAATCAACGTGGAAAATGAAGATCAGGCAAGTGCCTTAGTGCGCTTTGCCAATGGCGTAATGGGCACGATTGAAAGCTCACGCATTGCCTGCGGACGTAAAATGGGGCTGACCTATGTCGTAACCGGCACCAAAGGCACACTCAGCTACACTCAAGAGCGAATGGCGGAACTGAAACTCTACCGCCACGATGACGTGATTTCCCGCCAAGGTTTCAAAACCATTTTGGTCGGCCCCGAACACCCCGATTATGCGGCATTCTGTGTGAGTGCCGGACACGGCATCGGTTTTAACGACCAAAAAAGCGTAGAAATCCGTGATTTGATCAACGGCATTGCCGCTGGTGATCCGATGTTTCCCGATTTTGAAGAAGGCTACCGCGTTTCGTGCGTATTAGAAGCAATTGCAAAATCAGCACAGGAAAAACGCTGGGTGGACGTCAGCGAGATTTCCGCCTAAAACCGAGAAAGAAAAACGCCGTGTCAATAAAGACACGGCGTTGTGATTTTATCGTCATTTATGGCTCAATCGAAACGTCGCTCATCGTGTAGAAATCCCACACCAGTGTCCGTTTTATCACACATTAACACGATTTAACTTCAATGAACGTCGGTAACGCCCGACAGGGATATTACACTCTCCGTCTAATGTGTTGGTCGGATATCGCAAAAAAACCAGCTAATCCGACCGCTTGTCATCGCAATGGATTATGCGACTTCACTTAATTTCACCGGACGATTTTCCGCGAGGGATTTTTGGGCTGCCAATGCGATTAACACGGGCTGTAAGCCGTCATTGCCATTGACGAGGGTCGGTTTGTCATTCACGACCGAATCCACAAAGCAACGGATCTCATCGGCGAAGGATTGCATATAACGCTCCAAGAAGAAATATTTCGGTTTTTCGGCGATCACGCCGTTTTCTCCTGAAAACACTGCCGTTGAGCCGGTATCGTTGGTGATGTGAACCGCCCCTTTTGAGCCAAACACTTCCGCACGCTGATCGTAGCCATAGGCGGCTTTACGGCTGTTATCAATCACCCCGATTGCGCCGTTTGCCAATTTTAAGGTGATGACCGCCGTGTCAATATCCCCCGCCGCGCCGATTGCCGCATCAACTAAGACCGTACCAACCGCAAACACCTCCTCCACTTCGCTGCCGGAGAGATAGCGGATCATATCGAAATCGTGAATGGTCATATCAAAAAGCATACCGCCGGAGACTTTCACATACTCAATCGGCGGGGCTTCCGGATCACGCGATGTTACCCGAATAATATGCGGTTCACCGATATCCCCTGCCACAATCCGATCTTTGATCGCTTTAAAATTATGATCAAAGCGGCGGTTAAACCCGACTTGAAATTTCACGCCGGCTTTATCAACCGCTGCCAATACCGCCCGAATATTTGCCGGATCGGCGTCCACCGGTTTTTCACAGAAAACGTGTTTACCCGCTTGGGCGGCTTCAATCGAAATCGGGGCGTGGGTGTTGGTCGAAGAACACACCAACACGGCATCGATCTCAGGATCTTGCAAGATTTTTCTGTAATCATCATAGACCGCTGGGATACCCATCGTTCTCGCCCAAGCGGTCAGTTCATCGCTAATTTTTACATCGGAAATCGCTTTAATGTCCACCCCTTTCACATATTTGCCGATACTCTCGGCGTGTACCCGCCCGATACGCCCTGCGCCGATAATGCCTACTTTTAACATATTAAACTCCTGCAACATCACGAATATACTGTCTGCCTTTGAGGGCATATTCAAACGGGTTGGCAACTGCCGGATCTTGTTCGGCTTCTACCACCATCCAACCTTGATAATTGTATTGGTCGAGAATATCGAAAATCGGTTTGAAATCGATCACGCCATCACCCGGTACGGTAAATGTACCTTTTTTGACCCCTTCCAAGAAACTCAAGTCGTTGGCTTTTACCTGTGCCACCACTTCATCACGCACATCTTTTAAATGCACGTGGATAATGCGATCAATATACTTTTCCAACACACCCAACATTGCTTGTTGGCTGCCTTCGGAATAGTACAAATGCCCGGAATCAAACAGCAAATAGACATCATCATTCACCGCTGCCATATAGCGATCCACTTCTTCAGGGGTTTGAATCCCCGTCCCCATATGGTGATGCAGACACACTTTCATTCCCTTTTCCGCCGCCAACTTCGCCAGCTCGTTATAGCCTTGCGCCATTTTCGCCCAATCTTCATCGTTAAAAATCGGCTTGTCTTTGAAAACGGCTTTGGTTGTGCTTTGAATGCTGCGGCTTTGCTCGGAACAACCGATCACTTTCGCCCCCATTGCGTGCAGAAAATCACGGTGTTTGATAAAGGCGGCAAGGGTTTCTTCCCGCTTGCCGTCCACAAAAAAGGTGCTGAACCACGCATTACAGATTTGCATTCCCCGCAGGTTTAGCTTGTGCTTCAGCACCGCCACATCGCGTGGATACTTATTTCCCACCTCGCAGCCCGTATAGCCCGCTAACGCCATTTCGCTGATACATTGCTCGAAGCTGTTTTCCGCCCCCAAGTCGGGCAAATCATCATTTGTCCAGCCAATCGGCGCAATGCCGAGTTGAATATTTTCTGCTTTCATAGAGAAACCTCGTTTGGTTTAGAGATAAACTGAATAAACAAGCGGTCAGATGTCGCCCAATATTTGCAACGCCAGCTTGGTGCTTTGCAAATTAACGCCCGCAAACAACCGCTTGTATCGCCCCTTTATCAAGGGAGCATCATCGGATCAATATTTTCTCGCTTTCGCTAACTGTGCAACGGATCTTGCTCTCGCCTGTTGAACCCGTTCACCGTCAGCAACTTCCGCCACCCCAACGTGCCACCAGCAACCATAGCCGTGCGCCATTGTTTTCGGCAGCACTTTCACATCGATCAAGGTCGAAACCCTTTGCCGCTTCGCATCAACAAGGGCAGCTCGCAATTCAGCTTCATTTGTAACACGGTAAGTTTTGCAACCATAGGCTTGCGCATTTTTGGCAAAATCGATCGGCACTAAGCCACCGTTCAACCGATTTGTATCGTGGTTGCGGAAACGAAACTCCGTGCCGAAACTGTCCATTCCGTTGCCGATTTGCAGGTTGTTGATACAGCCGTTCGCCATATTATCAAACAGCACCACATTGATTTTCTTGCCTTCTTGGATTGAAGTTACCAATTCGGAGTGTGCCATCAGATAAGAGCCGTCGCCGAGCAGCGCATATACTTCCCGCGCCGGTTCGGCAATTTTCACCCCCACCGCTGCGCTGACCTCATAGCCCATACAGGAATAGCCGTACTCAAGGTGGTAAGTCCCTTCGCCTTTGCAGAGCCAACTACGCTGTAAATCGCCAGGTAAACTGCCAGCAGCGGCAACAATAATCGCATCGTGATCAATCGTCTCGTTCACAATCCCCAGCACTTGCGACTGGGTCAGTTGCGAGCCGGTTAAGCCGATAAATTCCCGATGCACCGCTTGATGATCCAGCTCATCGTTGATTTCGGGGGTAAAATCAGGGTGATAACGCACATTGCGCAACCGCTGAATTTCTGCGACAAAATCAGCTTTGGCGTGCTTAATCGCATCGCCCCATTGCGTTTTGTAATCCCTCGGCAAAGCTAGGCGAAGAGCCTCCAGTGCGGTTTTCGCATCCGCCACCAGTTGTACGCCATCAAGTTTATAGGCATCAAAACGGGCGATATTGATATTCAAAAATTGCACGTCGGGCTGCTGGAATAACCATTTTGATGAGGTGGTGAAATCGGTATAGCGTGTACCAATCCCGATGATTAAATCCGCCTCTTTTGCCAAACGGTTGGCTGCCAAGCAACCCGTTTCCCCTACGCCGCCGACATTGAGTGGATCGTCAGAGATCACCGCACTTCTGCCCGCTTGAGTTTCGGCAAACGGAATCCCAAACCGGGTTGCAAATTGTTGCAACATTCGACCCGCTTGCGAGTAGCGCACGCCCCCACCGCAAATGATCAACGGCTTTTGCTTGCTCATCAACAACGCTATCGCTTGCTCAAGGGCTGCCGCCGTTGGCGGCGTGCGCTCTAAACGATGCACCCTTTTCTGTAAAAAATTGTTTGGGAAGTCAAAACTTTCCGCCTGTACGTCTTGCGGCAATGCAATCGTCACCGCACCGGTTTCCGCCGGATCGGTCAGCACCCTAAACGCATTGATACAGGCACTCATTAACTGTTCGGGGCGTTGCACTCTGTCCCAATATTTACTCACCGCCCGAAATGCATCGTTCGTGCTGATGCTCAAATCATGGGGCTGCTCAATCTGTTGTAATACCGGATCCGGCTGGCGGGAGGCAAACACATCGCCGGGCAGCAGTAATAGCGGAATACGGTTCGCCGTGGCGGTTGCCGCAGCAGTAACCATATTTGCCGCTCCCGGCCCGACTGATGAAGTACAGGCAATGATTTTTTGCCGCAAATTTTGCTTCGCAAAGCCTATCGCCAAATGCGCCATTCCCTGTTCGTTCCGCCCTTGATAAAGGGTCAGCTCCCCCGCATCTTGCGCTAACGCCTGCCCAATGCCCAGCACGTTGCCGTGCCCGAAAATCGCTGCGATACCGTGGACAAATTTGATTTCTTGACCGTCAACGTCCAGATATTGATTATCCAAAAAACGAACCAGTGCCTGTGCCACGGTTAAACGTGTTGTCTGCATAACGCCCCCTTGGGTTCACCGCCGAGACAAGCGGTCTGTTTGCTACCCACTTTTGCAAAATGAAAATTTTATTTCATTTATAATAGCAGGCAATAGGGAAAAAAGATGTGAACCAGTTCACATTTCGGCAAAATTCTCACTTTTATCCGCAGTATGAGAACTTAATCACAGAAATGATAATTTAAAACAGAATAAATTTGAAATAAATATTTCACTTTGTATAATACCTTACATCAATACATTTTCGTTAAAAGGAGTGCGCTATGGCGACTGTAAATCATCAAGATCGCCCGCTGGATTTGATCTGCTTGGGGCGGGTGGCTGTCGATCTCTATGGACAACAAATCGGATCACGCTTGGAAGATATGACGACCTTTGCCAAATATTTGGGCGGTTCTTCCGGCAATGTCGCTTACGGCACGGCGGTGCAAGGGCTGCGTTCCTCAATGTTGGCACGGGTGGGCGATGAACATATGGGGCGTTTTTTACGGGAGGAGTTGGAAAGTGTCGGCGTTGATACCAGCCATTTAATCACTGACAAAGATCATCTCACCGCACTCGTCATCTTAGGCATTAAAGACAAAGAAACCTTTCCGTTGATTTTCTATCGGGATAATTGTGCCGATATGGCGCTCACCAAAGATGATTTCAGTGAAGCCTACATTGCCTCCAGCCGTGCTTTAGCCATTACCGGTACGCACCTTTCCCACCCGAAAACCCGTGAAGCCGTGCTGACGGCACTGGAATATGCCGGCAGAAATGAGGTAAAACGTGCGTTGGATATTGATTACCGTCCGGTACTGTGGGGGCTTACCTCATTGGGAGACGGCGAAACCCGCTATATCGACAATGCAGAAGTAACGAAATCCCTGCAAGCCGTGTTGCACCATTTTGATCTGATTGTCGGCACGGAAGAAGAATTTCATATCGCCGGCGGCTCAACGGATACGCTCACGGCGTTAAAAAATGTGCGAAACGTCTCCGATGCCGTACTTGTGTGTAAACGGGGCGCACTAGGTTGCTCCGTATTTGAGGGCGCATTGCCGGCGGATTTGGACGGCGGTTTAAATGTGTACGGCGTACAGGTCGACGTGTTAAATGTGCTGGGGGCAGGTGATGCCTTTATGTCCGGCTTAATGCGTGGCTATTTGAATAATGAAGGCTGGGCGCAAGCGTGTCGCTATGCCAATGCGTGCGGGGCGTTAGTGGTTTCCCGCCACGGTTGCTCACCGGCAATGCCGACCAAACGGGAACTGGACGACTATTTAACCCGAGCGGAATCCGTCCCCCGCCCTGATTTAGATGAGCGGCTCAATCACCTTCACCGTGTTACCACCCGCAAAAAACAGTGGGAAAATCTCTGTATTTTTGCCTTTGATCACCGCAAGCAATTAGTCGATATGGCAGATAAAGTCGGTGCCGATACCGCTCGCTTGCCGAAACTGAAACAACTGTTGCTTAAAGCAATGGAACAAGCTGCCGAGCAAGCGGGCTTACCGCACAATCAGGCGGGTATTCTCGCCGACACCACGTTCGGTCAAGATGCGCTAAATGCGATTACCGGTAAAGATTACTGGATCGCCCGCCCGATTGAAGCGCCGTCCTCACGCCCGCTCTCATTGGAATACGGCGATTTAGGCACACAATTAGCCACGTTCCCTCGGGATCACGTAATTAAATGTTTAGCATTCTACCACCCTCACGATGATGCCGAGTTAAAGGCAAATCAAGATCGCAAATTAACAGAGATCTACCAAGCCTGCTGCCGAACAGGGCACGAATTGCTGCTTGAGATTATTCTCCCGGCGGATATGCCGCAAGATGAAGGTTTTTACCAAAAAGCTGTCTCCGATTTTTATCAGCTCGGTATCAAACCGGAATGGTGGAAGCTGCCCGGTCTTTCCACATCGCAATGGCAAGCGATTGCCGACACGATTGAAGCAAACGATCCGGACTGTCGCGGTATTCTGATTTTAGGGCTAGATGCCCCCCTTGATAGCTTTAAGGCGATCTTTGCACAAGCCAAAGGCTGCCACAAAGTGAAAGGGTTTGCGGTCGGGCGTACTATTTTCGGCGAACCTGCCGAAAAATGGCTTGCCAATCAACTTGACGATCAGGGCTTAATCAATGCCGTCTCCCAAAAATACCGCACATTGATTGAGTTTTGGCAGCAACGTTAATTCTCCCTTTACCTATCATCAAAAGGACGCCGGCGTGGCGTCCTTCTATCATTGGTCGCAGTCCGATTTGTACCGTCGTTATATAACCCTGCAAAAATCAGGTATAACAGACCGCTTGTTAATACACAAAATGACCGAATGTTCGTTAAAAATGAAATATCGGTCAAATCGGGATAACAATACGTTGACTAATTGTGATTCACTTCACGTTTTATTGACATTCTGCCTAATATTTTTTTGATTTAATTTGTCTAAATGAAAGAAAAATGGAAAATATATTTTAATTTCTGTTTCATTTAAAACAAACGGAGTTTATATATGAGTACAAACACATCATCAAAGCATTTCTATGCCACTTGGGAATCAATCAAACAACATAATGTCCCGCAATGGTATGAAGATGCAAAACTTGGCATTTTTATCCACTGGGGTATTTATTCTGTACCTGCATTCGCTCCCCCAACGTACCAATTAGGTGAAATTGATGCTGATGAACAATGGTTTTGCAACAATCCCTATGCAGAGTGGTATTTCAATTCCATTAACGTCAAGAAAGGGCCAACCTACGAGCATCACCTCAAAACCTATGGGGAACAGTTTAGTTATCACGATTTTTTACCACAATGGCAAGCAGAAAAATGGCAACCAGAAATGTGGGCGACGTTATTTGCCAAAGCCGGAGCAAAATATGTTGTATTCACAACTAAACACCACGACGGTTTCTGCCTCTACCCAAGCCAATATACCGATTTTAATTGTACGCAAGCGGGGCCAAAGCGTGATTTAATGGGCGAACTGACGGAAAATGTACGCAAATTTGGGTTAAAAATGGGCGCATACTATTCCGGTATTATTGATTGGCGCTTTTCGCCATCCCCGATATTCACGGAAAGCCAGAACTTCTCCAATGCGTGCCCTACTTACGAATATGCAGACTATGCCTATAAGCAAGTCATTGAGCTAATCAATCTCTATAAACCGGACATTCTATGGAATGATATTGGCTGGCCAAAAGTTGGCGAACATATGCTGCCGCATCTATTTGCTCACTACTATAACAGTGTCCCAAACGGCGTAGTTGATGATCGCTGGAATGGCTTATGGTGCGACTTTACCTCAAAAGAATACCAACACGGCACAACATCTCGTGAGAAAAAGTGGGAAATGTGCCGAGGTATCGGCTTATCTTTTGGCTATAACCAAGTAGAACAAGAGAGCCATTTAATCTCAGTTCCCGATCTGATCTCACTTTTGGTCGAAACCGTTGCCGATAACGGTAATCTGCTGCTGAATATCGGGCCGAAAGCAGACGGTAGTCTCCCTCCAGAGCAAGTTGAGCGCTTACTAGCATTAGGAAAATGGCTGGATATCAATGGGGAAGGTATTTATAAATCACGTTGCAGCCGAAAACCAAGTGAACAGCTCGGAAATATTACCTATCGCTACACCAAAGTCGGCACAGATCTCTATCTTTATATCGATGGCTTAAACACCAGCCAAATCAGCTTACCGCTCTCTGTTTACGGCAATCTGCAAGCGCTCAATACTGCACTAAAATTTACAACAGAGTCCACGCCGACAGGCAGATTGCTCCATATTTACAACTACCAAGCGGATTGGTATGTACTCGGCTTTAAAATTGTAAACGGGGAGGAATAAGTATGTCATTTTCACAATATTTTATTGATTTTATGAATACCCACGTTGCGCCTATCGCTCGCCGTATGGAAAACCAACCACATATTTCAGCGATTCGTGATGGCTTCATCGTAGTGCTGCCTTTCTTAATTGTCGGCAGCTTTATTATGATCTTGCTCATTCCCCCCTTTGATGAAAACACACAAAACACTTTCGGGCAAACTTGGTGGCATTTTGCAAAATGGGCAAGCCCTTACGGTTGGCATTTCTTCCAAATGTCATTTAATGCCATTTCGCTATTTACCTCTGCCAGTATTGCCTATCATCTAGCAAAAGCCTATAAAAGAGAGCCTCTCCCCGCCGCATTCTTATCGGTAATGACATTCTTATTAGTTGCCGCTCCCGTCAAAGAGAGTGCAATGGAAATCAAATTCTTCGGAGGCATCGGGTTATTCTCTGCTCTCTTCGTTGCTGCTTACACTGTCGAAATGACTCGTTTGCTAGAATACCTAAATATTAAAATCCGACTACCAAAAGAAGTCCCTCACGCCGTTGCAGAATCATTGAATATCGTGATTCCAATTTTAACAATCCTGCTGACGCTCTATCCATTTTCCATTTGGGTTGAAAATGATAGCGGACGCACCATTCCACAACTGATTATGGACTTTATGGCACCCTTGATCGCCGTCAGTGATTCACTCGGCGCAATCTGTCTATTTGTAATCGCAACCCATTTGCTTTGGTTCTTAGGCATCAACGGTTCACTCGTGCTAATGCAACTGTGGACACCGTTCTTACTTCAAAATATGGCAGCCAATCTCGCCGCATTCCAAGCCGGTGAACCCCTGCCTTTCATTATCACGAACTCATTTTGGGATTTTTATATCGTTCACGGTGCATCAGGCGGCGTTATTGCGCTGGCATTCCTCCTAATACGCAGCCAATCTGCTCACCTACGCTCAATCGGTAAAATTGGTCTTGTGCCATCATTTTTCTCTATCGGCGAACCCATTGTGTACGGTGTTCCAATGGTAGTAAATCCGCTTTTCTTTATTCCGCTAATACTTGCACCTTTAGCCAATGCCGTGACTGCCTACTTAATATTGGATTTTAATCTTATTCACCGCATCTATCTAATGGCACCTTGGACAACCCCTGCACCGATAGGCGCTTACTTAGTCTCTGCCGGCGATATTTGGGCCCCTGTGTTGAGTATTTCGCTTATTATTTTGGATATTATGATTTATTATCCATTCTTCAAACTGTATGAAAAAGTTTGTCTGGAAAAAGAACAAACCCAAAATATGACCGAATGCTCCGAGCTACTCAAAAAAGCCCAAAATGCTGCGCAATAATGTATTCCGTTTGAATAGAATGGAAGGTATCTATAAGCCTTCCATCAATAAAAATAATCCTATTTAATAACGAAAATAGGTATAATGAAACAAAAATTCAACAAGAGAATACATTGAAATGAATGAACCTACCCAACTTGCTCATTTTCAGGAGGAAATTCGTAAGCAATATGACGGTTTGAGCAAACGATTAAAACAGGTGGCACAATATGTGTTGGATAACGGTAACAGCGTGGTATTCGATACGGTATCGACCATTGCCGAACGTGCCGGTGTGCCGCCTTCCACCCTTATTCGTTTTGCCAACGCCTTTGGTTTTAGCGGCTTTAACGAAGTGAAGCAGCTTTTCCGTCAAGATATGATGGAAGGCACATCACGCTATACCGAACGGGTACAACTGTTCCGCCAAATTGAACCTGATATTGACGGGCAAAGCAGTGATTTAAGTCAGGTTCTGAATGTGTTCGCACAAGGTAATACGCAAGCCCTGCAACAATTGGCAAAAAAAGTCAGCAACGAGCAACTGGAGCAAGTGGTAACTATTTTAAATGATGCCAAACGCATTTTTATTGTCGGCTTAAAACGCTCATTCAGTATCGCCAACTATCTCAACTATGCCTTGCATCATTTAGATTATGATGTCTTTATGATTGACGGTTCAGGCGGTATGTTTGACGAACAACTCAACCGCATCACTGAAGGCGATGCGCTGATTGCCATCAGCTTTTCCCCCTACGCTAACGAAACAGTGAATGTGGTTACTGCCACCGCCAGACCCGGCGTTAAACATATCGCCATTACCGACAGCCAACTCAGCCCATTATTGGCGTTCAGCGATGTCTCCTTTATCATTAAAGAAGCGCAACTGAGCGGGTTTCGCTCCCAATGTGCGACAATGATGCTGGTACAAACCATTGCCGTGTCTCTTGCATTAAGAAAGGCATAATGAATAGACCTGCCAAAACGCAGGTCTCTCTAATTACGCCATTAACGCTTGAATTTCATCGCAATATTGCGCCGATTTCACCCCAAAAATAATTTGCTGCATATTGCCGACTTTCACGACATCAACCGCCCCTAATTTTTTCAAAGCGGCTTTATCTAAAAGGCGATCATTATGCAGTACCACTCTTAAACGGGTCAAACAGGCTTCCACATTTTGAATATTCTCTATATGACCTAATGCAGCTAAAATATTATTGATAACAGCCATTTTGCCTCCTTTATTCCACCAATATCACAATGACGATAACCGCTATTTATCCCAAATTCACCTCACTATTTTACACTTAATCAAATCACCGCAACAAGCTATTAGACACTTGATATTTATAGCATAATCTGATGAAAA
Source organism: Muribacter muris (assembly GCF_001038205.1). GTDB lineage: Bacteria > Pseudomonadota > Gammaproteobacteria > Enterobacterales > Pasteurellaceae > Muribacter > Muribacter muris. Next base: position 16,215 of record NZ_JWIZ01000001.1, read on the forward strand.
ATAACGTTTGTTTTAAATCTCCCGATATAAATGACGCCGCAAAAATAAATTGATTGCGTACTTAAATTACCTCTATTTTTAAAATAATCATTCAGCCATAAACCGCCCATTGGTAAAAAGAAAAAGTTACTGTTAAAATAAACCACTCTCTTTGATTGCAAAGGACTCTCACGATGAACATTCCATTTTGCTTACCCGAAAATATTACCCCCGAAATTTTTTTGCAAGATTATTGGCAGAAACAACCGCTTGTGATCCGCAACGGCTTACCGCAAATTGTCGGTTTATTTGAACCGGCGGATATTATCGAGCTAGCACAACAAGAGGACGTTACCGCCCGCCTGATCCGCACCGATATAGGCGAAAACGGCGAAAAATGGTCGCTCAAACGCAGCCCGCTAAGCGACAGCGATTTCCAAAACTTGCCGGCACAATGGTCTGTTCTCGTGCAAAATCTGGAACAATGGTCGCCGGAATTAGGGGCATTGTGGCAAGCCTTCGGCTATATTCCGCAATGGTAACGGGACGATATTATGGTGTCCTATGCACCGAAAGGCGGTTCGGTCGGTCGCCATTATGATGAATATGACGTGTTCTTAGTGCAGGGTTACGGTCATCGCCGTTGGCAATTAGGCAAATGGTGTGATCCTAGCACCGAGTTCAAACCCAACCAGCCGATCCGTATTTTTGACGATATGGGCGAGCTGATTTTTGATGAAGTGCTTGCACCGGGCGATGTGCTGTATGTGCCGTCTCGTCTATCGCACTATGGCGTGGCGCAGGACGACTGCCTCACTTTCTCATTCGGCTTACGTTTTCCAAATGCCGCAGACTTACTGGAAAACCTATGTAAAACCCTTGAGCATCAAAGCGAGAGTTTACCGACTTCACAATTCACCCTACCGTTTCGGCTTTCACCTGCCGAGCAGCCGAACGGTTTGCTCGATCCGCAAATGGTTGCGCGCCTCAAACGGCAACTCATTGCATTATTACAACACGCCGAACAATTTGATGCGCTCTTTACCCACAGTGTTGCCACCACTGTCAGCGCCCGCCGCTACGAACAATTAACGGAGGACAATGCGTTCTATCCGGACGAGGTGCAAGAAATACTGGAAGCGGGCGGCTGGATTCAGCAAGATGCCAACGTCAAAATTGTCTATACGGACAATCCGCAGCGGGTGTATGTCAACGGCGAGTGGATTGACGAACTTAACGAAGCCGAAGCGACATTATTGATTAGAATAGCCAATGGCGATGCAATTTCGTGGAATAAACTGGCTGCCCAAGCGGAAAATCAGGATCAACTTGAACTACTGCTCGACAGCCTGTGCGATTGGCTGGATAACGGCTGGCTGATCTTAGAAGAGGCGGAATAAATCCGACTTGCTATCCGCAAGCGGTCTGTTTCCCCCCTTTATTCTGCAAAAATTTCAGGCGCTGTCGTAGTGCCTGATTTAACCGCTTAAATACTGCTCTTGGAAATGGTGCTTTAATATCCGATACGCTCTGGGCAGTACCAATTTGAGTATATTCCTATGGCATAGCTAACAGTCTAATTATCCGCCATACCTTTTTACAAAAAAATCCTGAAAACCCGCCGCTTGCATTCGAAATTTACTTAAAAATCACTGACTTAATAAGATTAATTCTCACTACCCTTGTATTAGCCGAAAAATTTTTTGAGGTAGATCACAAAATGAAATTTTTTATGTTAATAATTTGTAAAAAACGATTATAAAGTGGCGGAAATAGTGGCAAAATAGTCGCACTTTTAAGTGATACATTTTTCTTTCCCGAGGAGGAAATCGTGCAAACTGTCAATGTTGATGTTGCAATTGTGGGCGCCGGTGGTGGCGGTTTACGGGCTGCGATTGCGGCAGCAGAAGCTAATCCTAATTTAAAAATCGCTTTAATTTCAAAAGTTTACCCGATGCGTAGCCATACGGTTGCAGCAGAAGGCGGCGCGGCGGCAGTCATCAAAGATACGGATTCTTATGATAAACACTTCCACGATACCGTTGGCGGCGGCGACTGGCTGTGCGAACAAGATGTGGTGGAATATTTTGTTGAGCATTCGCCGGTCGAGATGACGCAACTTGAGCGTTGGGGCTGCCCGTGGAGTCGTAAAGATGACGGCGATGTGAACGTGCGCCGTTTCGGTGGAATGAAGATTGAGCGGACGTGGTTCGCCGCTGATAAAACCGGTTTCCACTTATTGCATACGCTCTTCCAAACCTCGATCAAATACCCGCAAATTATCCGTTTTGACGAGCATTTCGTGGTCGATATTTTAGTCGATGAAGGTCAAGCCCGTGGTTGTGTGGCAATGAATATGATGGAAGGCACTTTCGTGCAGATCAATGCCAATGCGGTAGTCATTGCAACCGGCGGCGGTTGTCGTGCTTATCGTTTCAACACTAACGGCGGCATTGTTACCGGCGATGGTTTATCAATGGCGTATCGCCACGGTGTGCCTCTGCGTGATATGGAATTTGTGCAATACCACCCGACCGGCTTACCAAACACGGGCATTTTGATGACCGAAGGTTGCCGTGGCGAAGGCGGTATTTTGGTGAACAAAGACGGCTATCGCTACCTGCAAGACTACGGTTTAGGGCCGGAAACTCCAATCGGCAAGCCGGAAAACAAATATATGGAATTAGGTCCTCGTGATAAAGTGTCTCAAGCGTTCTGGCAAGAGTGGCGTAAAGGCAATACCCTAAAAACCGCAAAAGGTGTGGATGTTGTGCATCTTGATCTGCGTCATTTAGGTGAAAAATACCTGCACGAGCGTCTACCGTTTATTTGCGAGTTAGCCAAAGCGTATGAAGGGGTTGATCCGGCAAAAGCACCAATTCCTGTGCGTCCGGTCGTTCACTATACAATGGGCGGGATTGAAGTCGATCAAAAAGCGGAAACCAATATCAAAGGTCTATTCGCTGTCGGTGAATGTGCCTCTTCAGGTTTACACGGTGCAAACCGTTTGGGATCTAACTCATTAGCAGAATTAGTGGTATTCGGTAAAGTCGCCGGTGAAATGGCGGCACAGCGTGCCTTAGACGCCGCACCTCGCAACCAAGCGGTGATTGATACCCAAGCACAAGATGTGTTAAACCGTGTCTATGCGTTAGCCCGTCAGGAAGGTGAAGAATCTTGGTCTGAAATTCGTAACGAAATGGGTGACTCGATGGAAGAAGGTTGCGGTATTTACCGTACCCAAGAGAGTATGGAAAAAACCGTGGCAAAAATTGCCGAGCTAAAAGAGCGTTACAAACGTATCCGTGTGAAAGACAGTTCCAGCGTCTTTAATACCGATTTACTCTACAAAATCGAATTGGGCTATATCCTTGATGTTGCACAATCCATCTCGTCCTCTGCCCTTGATCGTAAGGAGTCCCGTGGGGCTCACCAACGTTTAGACTATGTGGAACGTGATGATGTGAACTATTTAAAACACACCCTTGCTTACTATAATGCGGACGGTGCGCCAACCATTAAATACAGCGATGTGAAAATCACCAAATCGCAACCGGCAAAACGGGTATATGGTGCGGAAGCCGAAGCACAAGAAAAAGCAGCAAAGGAGTAACAGACGATGACAAACCAAAACAAAATGACGGTGGAAGTGCTTCGTTATAATCCTGAACAAGATAACGAGCCGTTCTTAACCAAATATGAAGTCCCTTACGATAGCCAAACTTCGCTCTTAGATGCCCTTGGCTATATTAAAGATGAATTAGAACCCGAACTGTCTTATCGCTGGTCTTGCCGTATGGCGATTTGCGGCTCTTGCGGAATGATGGTAAACGGTAAGCCGAAATTGGCGTGTAAAACGTTCTTGCGGGATTACAGTGGCTATATGCGTATTGAACCGCTTGCCAACTTCCCGATTGAACGGGATTTGGTGGTGGACTTAAGCCACTTTATCGAAAGCCTTGAGTCTATCAAACCTTATATCATTGATAACAAAGCCCCTGAGCTTGACGGCAACCCGCATCCGTCTGCCGAACTGGCGAAAAGTCGAACCAAACAAACGCCTGCACAGTTGGAAAAATACCGTACCTTCTCAATGTGTATCAACTGCGGCTTGTGCTACGCTGCCTGTCCGCAATTCGGCTTAAATCCGGAATTTGTCGGCCCGGCTGCGCTCACCCTTGCTCACCGCTACAATTTGGATAACCGTGATAACGGTAAAGCAGAGCGAATGAAGATCATTAACGGTAAAAACGGCGTATGGAGCTGTACCTTTGTCGGCTACTGTTCCGAAGTCTGCCCGAAACACGTTGGGCCGGCTTCTGCGGTAAACCAAGGTAAGATCGAAAGTGCAAAAGATTATGTTTTTGCAATGCTCAAATTGCAGAAATAAGGAGAAAGTAAAATGACAACAGTAGCAAGTAAACGCAAAAAATATGTGCGTGAAGTCAAACCGACTTGGTGGAAAAAGTTAGATTTTTACAAATTCTATGTGCTGCGTGAGAGTACCGCCGTACCGACTATCTGGTTCTGTCTGGTACTGTTCTACGGTTTAGTCTGTTTGGGTAACGGCAATTTCGGCACGACTTTTGTCGGCTTTTTACAAAACCCGTTAGTGATCATCTTAAACATCATCACCTTAGGGGCGATGTTACTCAACAGTTTTACCTTCTTTGGTATGGCACCTAAAATGATGAATGTGATCGTTAAAAACGAACGTATTGATGTTCAATTAGTGTCTCGTATCTTTTGGGGCATCACCGCATTCGTCAGCCTGCTAGCTTTAATTTTAGTATAGGGAGCAAACAATGGATAAACAAAACCCAGCCCGTTCAAACGAACCTGCCGTTTGGCTACTCTTCGGAGCAGGCGGTGCGATCAGTGCCGTATTTTTCCCTGTTTTAGTGTTAATCTTGGGCTTTTTACTGCCGTTTGGCTTGGTAACACCAGATAACATTATTGCCTTTTCACAAACGTGGATCGGCAAATTAGCTATCCTCGCTCTACTTATTTTCCCTATGTGGTGTGGTATGCACCGTGTACACTTAGGTTTGCACGATTTCAAAATTCACGTGCCGGCAGGAGGATGGATTTTCTACGGACTATCCGCTCTTTATAGCGTATTAGTAATTTTTGCGGTCATTAACCTATAATTAACCGCTTACCAAAAGGCTATTTTCTCCAGCGGAAAATAGCCTTTTTTCATTTATGCTGAACTTATCATTTAATCGCCAGTCAGATTAGGCAACCAATGGTAACAATGTTATCAATATTTTCTATGGGGATCTCAAAATGAAATTACTTAAATCTCTCTTTGCCATTAGCCTTGCCACCACCTTATCACTTAGTGCGGTTGCCGAAACGGCTGCCCCTCTAACGCAAACGAAAGACAGTATGATGAATACCGTCAGCGAAACAAAAGCCGCTGCGAAAACAATGATGACGGATACCGTTTCCGATATGAAAAGCGGGGTGATGAACAAAGCCGCCTCCGCTAAATCTGACGCAACGCAAGCGGTGCAATCCGTAAAAAATGTTGCAAAAGAGAAAGCGACAAAGATGAAATCCGATGCAATGGCACAAGCCAATCACACCCAAAACGGTTTGAGCGAAAAAATGTCCGCAACGAAAGCAAAAGCAGAAAAAACAATGGCTTCGGCTCAAAAAGCCACTGTTGAAAAAGCGAATGATGCCAAAGCGAAAGCAAAAAATGCCGTCAGCTCCGCCAAAAACACCGCCACGGAAAAAGCGGACGCAGCGAAATCGGCAATCGGTCGCACAGGCAAAATTAACATCAACAAAGCCGATGCCAAAACCTTACAAAATTTAACCGGTATTGGCGAGACAAAGGCACAAGCGATTATTGATTACCGTGCGAAACACGGTAAAATCAAAAACTTAACCGAACTTTCAAAAGTATCCGGTATCGGTGAAGCGACATTAGAGAAAATTAAATCTTCTATCAGCTTCTAATCTCCCTTGCATTTAAGGACGGCAACTTCAGGTTGCCGTTTTAATTTTAAACACAATGTTTTTTAGCCGAATACTACGCCATTTCATCATCGCGGCTTGCGTATATTGCAGTTTTAACCCGCCTGCTTCTGCGCAAAACCACACACAATGTATCCAAACGACAACCCAAGACCGCTATATTCACATTGCAAAAATCGATTTACGCTGCCCGCAGCTTGAATTGATCGGCTCACAATCGGTGGATAAAGGCACAACCGTTTCCGCTTTCGCCGCCAAATATCAAACCAATATCGCAATCAATGCCAATTTTTATTGGAAAGATTTTACCCCTATCGGACTGGTGATTACCGACTACAAAAAAATCTCAAAATATGGCGATGTGCGTGCTCGGGTAGTTTTCGCCTGCGATGACCAAAACCATTGTATGATTGAACCGAAAAATCAGGTCGCTAAAATAAATCCCAAATGGCGTATCGCCATTTCAGGCTGGCATTACTACAACACCAAAACAGGAAAGTTTGAATGCGCCGCCAGCGACAAAATCGGCTGCTCACAGTCTATCTTTTTCGACAAACACCCACGCACAATGCTCGGGTTAGACGAAAAACGGCAACTGCTCTACTTAGTGGTGGTCGAAGGGCGGCAACTGGCATTTCGAGGAATGACCCTTGACGAGTTAGCGCAGTTAGCCCAAGGTTTAACGCTCACAGCAGCGATCAACTTAGACGGCGGAGGCAGCAGTACAATGGTACTCGATCGCAAGCGGTTATCTGATCTACCTTTTTTGCAAACTCAAGAGCGTGCCGTGTCCAATCATTTTGGGGTAAAACTAAAACGGGATCAGTAATGATGCCACCAACTTGCCAACCCTATCACCGCAGCGAAAACAGCCAGCCAAACCAAGTGTAACTTAACGCTTCTACGGTTAATTTCTTGGTTGGCAAGGCTACGTTGCTCTAATAATTGACGATAACGGGCTAAATCGGTTTCGTGAAAGGAAAAGCCGCAGTGGGGGCATAGTTTCGCCGCTTGGCTGATTTTCCGGCGGCATTCGGGACAATGATGTAGTGCCATAGCTTACCTATTTGATTAGGCACAATAGCCGCTCGACAAACTGCGCCGGATTATCGAGGTGTGCGTTATGCCCTGCGTTGTCAATGAGCTGATAGGACAGACTGTATTTTTGGGCAAGTCGGCGAAATTTGCTATCCCGCTCGCCCACGATAAAATAGATCGGTCGTTCGGAGCTTTGCAGCTGTTCGGCATAGAACGGTTGCTTAGCTAAGCTGGTCGCCCGCAACATTTTAGCGATCGATCCGCCGTGACTGGTTTGTCGTTTTTTGATGACTTCCGCCCGCTTGCACGGCGACAAATCGGCAAATACCGGCTGTTGATACCAATCATTCAGCACATTTTCAAGGGCTTCCGTTTCAAAACGGGCTGCCCAGCGGCAATCATTGTGCCAACGGTCTTGCTTGTCCGTTTCGATTTCCAAGCCGATATTTGTCCCTTCTAAGATCACACCACACAAGTGAGGCATAGATTGGGACACGCATAAATCCAATGCGGCACGCCCGCCTAACGAGTAACCCACCAACCAAAACGGCTGATCGCCGATGAGCTGCTTCAAGGTTGTCGCCAACTCGGCTCGTAGGCTCGGAAAATCCTGACACTCAACCAAACGGCTGTTACCGTGAAAACAGAGATCGAGGGTAAGCGGTCGGATATGCGGGAAAGTTTGCAAACGGGTGATAATCGCCGCCCAATCCTGCTGTGAGCCGAGCAGCCCGTGCAAAAAAACCACGGGCATTCCGCTTTCACTGTGCCACTGATAGGCTAACATTAGTCGATCGAAGCCCGTGAGATCTGCTCAAGCAACGATTTATACAGGGTGCTGCCTTCGTGATCGTTCACCTTGATTTCCACAATCGTTACGCCCTTGCGGATATAGGCTTGTTTCAATTTCGTGCCTAAATCCGCCCAAGTGTAAGGGCGCAGATACTCAATACCGAACATTGTTGCAATTTGTGAAAATTCCAAATTATGCGAAAGACGGTAGAACTTATCCTTCACTTTCGGCTCAACCGGCAACATATCGAAAATCGCCCCGCCGTTATTATTAATCACAAATAAAAGGGTCGGTTGGCTGATTTGGCGCAGCAATGCCATTGAGTTGAGATCGTGCAACGCCGAAATATCGCCGATGATTCCCACGGTCGGCACGCCTGAGCCTTTTGCCACGCCCGCCAATGTCGCAATCAAGCCGTCGATACCGCTCGCCCCGCGGTTAGTGTAAACGGGATAGCCCTCCGGCAATTTACACAAGGCGTCCACTAAACGTACAAACAGACTGTTCCCTAAAAAGAGATTGCCGTTTGCCGGCAGGATATGCTCGATATGGTGAGCGAGGGAGGCTTCGTTTAAATTTGCCCCCACTTGCTGCTCAATAAAGCTGGCACAGAATTGGGAGAGCGCAAGCGGTTCAAGCAGCCACGGTTTTTGGCGAAGCGGCGGGTGGACACGGGTGAAATGGTGCGCTTTGGCAACAAAGCGGGTTTGCGGGTGAGCGTAAGGATTGAGGTAGTCTTGGGATTGCTCCACCAACCAAAACTCCCCTTTAAACGCCTCAAGGAATTGATTTACCCGTTTGCTGACAATTTGCGAGCCGAACTGAATCACAATATCCGCCTGCAATAAACGTTGCTCGACGGTTTTATTCGATAACCATACGTCCGCATACGGCAGGCTGGCATCAATGCCTGACTGCACATCGCTGATTAAGCACCAACCGAGCGTTTCCGCCCACATTTTTAGCCCCATTCCCTGCTCTAACGGCAACTTACCGACCACCACAACGCCCCGTTTAGTGCGCCAATAGTCCCAATTTTCGTGCATTAACACATCTTTTTGGGTTGGCTGGCGGTCAATCCACTTCATTTGCGGCTGATTGAGCCAACGTTGGATCGGGTTGAGCCAACTATCCGTGTCGATTGCCGCTTCGTCCGCCTCATATAACGGCTCGGCAAACGGGGCATTGAAGTGTAAAACGCCGCCTTTTTCCGTTTGTTCGCCGCACGCCTGCCCCAGTGTCGCAATCAACCAATTGGCACTAAAATCTTTACTCGGCTTCGGTAAATTAAGCTGTGCCACCGGATAATTTCCGAATATGCGTTGCTGATCTATCGCTTGGTTTGCCCCGCAGCCAATCAGCTCGGGCGGACGGTCAGCGGACAGTACAATTAATTTCTGATGGGTTAAACTCGCCTCAATCACCGCCGGGAAAAGATTTGCCACCGCTGTGCCGGACGTTACAATAATCGCCACCGGATCGTGAGTGGATTGCGCTAAACCGAGCGCAAAAAAGCCTAATCCCCGCTCGTCAAAATGGCTATGGCACTCTGCCAAGCCTTGTGCTTTTAGGCGGAGCGCCTCAAGGGTGAGCGGGGTGGAACGTGAACCGGGGGCAATACAAAAATGTTTGACACCGTAGCGAATCAATGCCGTTAGCACGACTTTCGCCCAAGTTCGATTAAAAGTACTGATAGTCTTCATTCTAAACGTCCGATATTCTGTTCTGTTTTCATCTACAAGCGGTCAGATTGTAGCAAATATTTGCAATAGCCCCTAGTAATGAACGTATTTCTACCTATAATAGCTTGATTTTTTCATTAAAAATGGCATAGAGAGCTAAAAATGACGCTAATTATCCGCCAACTTGGCGTGCAGGACTACCAACACGTTTGGCATCAAATGCAAGATTTTACCGATCACCGCACCGCGGATACGCCCGATGAAATTTGGTTGGTCGAACACCCGCCGGTGTTCACGCAAGGTTCGGCAGGCAAGCCGGAACATTTGCTCAACCCGACCAATATCCCCGTTGTTCAATCGGATCGTGGCGGACAGATCACCTATCACGGTTTGGGTCAGCAAATTATGTATGTGTTGATCGACATCAAACGCCATAAGGCAAACGGCAGTGATCTGAATGTGCGTCAGCTCGTTACTGCCCTAGAGCAATCGGTGGTGAAAACCTTAGCAGATTACGGCATCGAGGCTTACCCTAAGCCCGATGCGCCCGGCGTCTATGTGGACGGTAAAAAAATATGCTCGCTTGGGCTAAGAATCCGCAAAGGTTGCTCTTTTCACGGCTTGGCACTGAATATTCAAATGGATCTCAGCCCCTTTAACCATATCAACCCTTGCGGTTATGCCGGTTTGGAAATGTGCCAATTAGCGGACTTTATCCCGCACGAACAGGCGAGCTGTGAGCAAGTCGCCCCGAAATTGGTTCATTACTTTACCCAAATTCTCGGTTATAATGCTCAACAAATTATTAACAAATAGGAATACAAAATGGGTACACCTTTTAAAATGGAACGTGGCGTTAAATATCGTGATGCCGCTAAAACGTCCATTATTCCCGTTAAAAATATCGATCCTGACCAAGAATTACTTAAAAAACCGGAATGGATGAAAATTAAATTGCCGGCAAACTCGGCAAAAATCCAAAGTATTAAAAACGGAATGCGCCGCCACGGCTTGCACTCGGTGTGTGAAGAGGCCTCTTGCCCGAACTTGCACGAGTGTTTTAATCACGGCACGGCAACCTTTATGATTATGGGCGCAATTTGCACCCGCCGTTGTCCGTTCTGCGATGTGGCGCACGGCAAGCCGTTACCTCTCGACCAAGACGAACCACGCAAGTTGGCGGAAACCATTCAAGATATGAAGCTCAAATATGTGGTGATCACCTCGGTGGATCGGGACGATTTACCCGATCGGGGCGCGGGGCATTTTGCTGCGTGCGTGCGTGAAATTCGGGCGATCAATCCGGGGATCAAAATTGAAATTCTTGTGCCAGACTTCCGGGGCAGAATTGAACAGGCAATTGACATTCTCAAACAAAATCCGCCGGACGTGTTCAATCACAACTTGGAAAACGTGCCACGCTTGTATAAAGAAATCCGACCGGGTGCGGATTATCAATGGTCGTTGAAATTATTGAAAGAATTTAAAGCGGTTTTCCCCGACATTCCGACAAAATCGGGCATTATGGTCGGTCTAGGTGAAACCAACGAAGAAATTCTTGCCGTTATGCAAGATTTGCGGGATCACGGTGTAACAATGCTCACCCTTGGGCAATATTTGCAGCCGAGCCGCCATCACTTGCCGGTCGCCCGCTATGTTCACCCGACGGAATTTGATATGTTCCGTGAAAAAGCCAACGAAATGGGCTTTGAACACGCCGCCTGCGGTCCGTTCGTCCGTTCCTCTTACCACGCCGATCTGCAAGCAAGCGGTGGGTTAGTCAAATAATATTGCATATAAAATCGACTATTTAAAAATGTAGGGGCGTACTGCGTACGCCCATAATTAAACCAAACGACCAAATAAAATCACTATTTGGTAAAAGAAACGGGCGGATTTGTTGATTTTATCGCTTATCCGCCCGCTTGTTTTAGTACTTAATTAGAGTTTTGCTGCCAACATCGCTTCCAATTTCTCTTGGTCGATCGCAAATTTGCGGATACCTTCCGCTAATTTTTCGACCGCCATCGGATCTTGGTTATGTGCCCAATAAAATTCCGCTTCCGTCATCGGTGCCGGACGAACTTTCACTTCGCCGTTAAAGGCGAGTTTACGCACAAGCGGCGCATCACTTTCTTGTAAGGCTTTTAATAATACCGGCGCAATGGTTAAACGGTCGCAACCGGCCAGCTCGGTGATTTCACCGGCATTCCGGAAACTTGCGCCCATTACCACCGTATTATAACCGTACTGTTTGTAATAGTTATAGATGGAGGTAACGGAAACCACCCCCGGATCTTCTGCCGGTGCATACTCTTTTTGCTCACTGTTGGCTTTGTACCAATCTAAAATACGGCCGACAAACGGCGAAATCAGATAAACGCCCGCTTCGGCACAAGCACGGGCTTGCGCTTGGGAGAAAAGTAAGGTGAGGTTACAGTTAATTCCCTCTTTTTCAAGCTGCTCTGCCGCTTTGATCCCCTGCCAAGTGGACGCAATCTTAATTAAGATACGGTCGTTACTAATACCCGCTTCATTATATAGCGCAATCAATTTCCGTGCTTTTGCAATGGTTTTTTCCGTGTCGTAAGAGTAACGCGCATCAACCTCTGTGGAAATTCGCCCTTTCACCACTTTTAAAATTTCCAAACCGATATTGACTGCCAATTTATCTTCCGCATCAATCAGTTGTTGAGCTTTATCATCGCTTTTAGCTTTGGCGTATGCGACCGCTTCATCAATTAAAGGGGCATATTGTGGCAGTGCCGATGCACTTAAAATCAGAGAAGGGTTGGTGGTAGCATCTTCCGGCTGGTAGGTTTTGATCGCATCAATATCACCGGTATCGGCAACCACAACGGTCATTTCTCTTAAAGCATCAAGTTGGTTCATAATCGTTCCTTAACTAAAATGAAGTAAAAAGTCCCCGTATAATAACAGCAACTTGCGTCATAAAATAGAACGAATTTTGTGAACTAGATCACATTTTTTGAAATTAGCCCGCAGGGTTGCCTGCTACGATTTTATCGCTTGAATGGTATGGTACTATTTTTGTGCATCTACTGCTTCTAATGCGCGTAGTGCATAGGTATAAGCCGCACCTGCATTTAATGCAATCGCTGTTGCTAATGCACCGGCGATTTCGCTTTCCGTTGCACCGGCTTTTGCCGCTTCTTCTGCGTGAACACTGATGCAGCTTTCACAACGGGTAGTAATCGCAACTGCAAGGGCGATTAATTCACGGGTTTTTAAATCCAATGCTTCTGCGGCAGCCGCTTGTCCTAACGCTTTATAAGCTTCCAACATTTTCGGGTGTTTTTTGCCTAACTCGCCGAATGATTTTTTAACGTGTGCGGTATGTTCCGGCCAATTTGTAAATGCCATTGTCGTGCTCCTATGAAAATAATTGTTGAAAAACGCTGTTATTATTGCGACTTTTTCAGTATATTTCTCGCCAAATCGTTTCATTTTTTCGTCAATTTGTTATGGATATTTTAGATAAACTGATTTCGCTTGCCCAATTATCCGGCAAAGTCAATGTAAAATGTGAGTTTGGCGGTCAGTGGGCCGTTGCACATTCCGCTCAAGCCGGACAAGGCATTGTGCATATCGTTACGCAAGGCAGCAGCTATGTCAGGCTCGCCAATCAAGCCCAAAGCCGCCTTGTTAAGCAGGGGGATATCCTGTTTTTCCCCCGTTCTAGCGAACATATTTTAAGCTATGCCAGCCACTGTGCAAATTGTGAGACTTATCCGACCGCTTACACCCAAGGGGCGTTTGAGGTGAAAAAAATCGGGCAGCAGGCAGATTTCGGGCTATTTTGCGCCCATTTTTACTACGATCCGCACGCTGAATTGATTAAAAGCCTGCCCGATGTGATTTTTTTACGGCTCGAGCCGCAGAATTTTACCTGCTTTGTCGAGTTGCTCAATCAAGAAGCCGAGCGGGAATTGATCGGTTCAAGCACCATAGTCAATGCCCTGTCTAACGTGCTGCTGACGTTGATTTTACGCACCTATTTGGCGCAATCGGACAATCAACTGACGGGGCTACTGAAAGGCTGGCAGGATAAGCGTTTGAAAGGCGTACTCAATGCCATTATGGCGGAGCCGGAAAAACCGTGGCTAATCGACAATATGATAGAAACGGCGCACTTATCCCGCTCTCAGCTTATTCGGCTATTTAAGCAGCATTTGTCGGTCAGTCCCCACGTATTTTTACACCGTATCCGGCTGCAAAAAGCCGCAATGTTGCTCAAACAAAATGCCGATTCCGTGCTAACGATAGCGCTTGCAACCGGTTTTCAGTCGGAAACGCATTTTGGTAAAGCCTTTAAAAAATACTATGGCATTACTCCCAGTCAGTACCGGAAGCAAGCGGTGAGCGACAACTCAAAGTAATTCCCACGGAACCACATTGTAAAAAAGCGGTGGTAACCCACCGCTTGTTCATATTATTCATTGAGTAGTGATATTGCTTGATTTTTAGCGCCTTTAAAATCCACCTTGCCACTGGCAAGCGTTGGGATTTCGTCTACCAAAAAGAGTTTGGACGGCTGCATTAACGGCGGAATATCTGCCGCTTTGATTTTCGCTGACAGCTCATCAAGGGAGTGCTCACTTTTCAGAAGCAATACAACCGCTTCGCCTTTTTTCTCATCCGGCACATTGACTGCCACAAACGCAGCGTGATCGGCAAGCACCTCACCTAGCAATTCCTCTACACTGCCCAAGCTGATCATCTCACCACCGATTTTGGCAAAGCGGGAATAGCGATCAACAATGCTGACAAAGCCATTTTCATCAATATGCCCCTTATCACCGGTTTTGTAATAACGGATACCGTCAATCTCGGCGATCACTTCGGCGGTTTTCTCGTCATCATTGAGATAACCTTTCATCACCTGCCCGCCGCCAATCACGATTAACCCGTCTTCATTTGTCGCCAATGGCGCAAGAGTGTCGGGGTCAACAATTTTTATAATCGTACCCGGCAATGCCATACCGACCGAGCCGACTTTGTTGAACGTGAGCGCTTTCAGGCTCTCTTTTTCTAAAACATTCGGCATATTCACCGCAGCAACCGGCGCAGTTTCCGTCGTACCGTAACCCTCGTAAATCTCTAAGCCAAATTTAACACGGAAAGCCTCTTTCACATCAGATTTGAGTTTTTCCGCCCCGGCGACAACCATTCGGACGCTTTGAAACATTAACGGGTGCAGTTTTTTGTTTTTGGTATAAAGTCTGAAAAAGGTCGATGTGCCAAACAAAATCGTGGCACTATGACGCGCCGCCATTTTACCGACTAATGCACCGTCTGTCGGATCCGGCACACTTACCATTTTGATCCCCTCACACAGCGGTAATAATGTCGTAACCGTTAAGCCGAACGAGTGAAAAATCGGCAGTGAATTTAAAATCACGTCATTGCGTTTAAAATTCAACAATTCGCTGATTTGCTTAATATTTGTCAGCAGGTTTTTATGGCTCAGCTCAATCCCTTTCGGCTCACCCTCACTACCGCTGCTAAACAAAATAGTTGCCGTATCATTCAGCGAAACCGATTTGAAATAACGGGCTTTAATCCACCATTGCGGTGCAAGCAAGGCGGTAAACAGCGCGTGCAAGCGGGTAGTTTTACCGACTTTTTTACCAAGTTGCTCCGCCATTACCGCTTTATCCGCTAACAGTGCGTGATAGTCGAACCCTTTTGCTGACAATTTCTCAAGGAATTTTTCTGATGTAATGACCCGTTCAATCCCCGCTTTTTGCAACGCAAGGGCGAGGCTTTGCTCGCTCAAGGTATAATTGAGATTCACCGGCACTTTACCGTTAATAAACAACGCCATATTGACGATCGCCCCGATGGACGAACTCGGCAACAACACCCCCACATTCTTTTGTGCCGGCAAGGTTTTACGCAATAATCGACTAAACAGTAACACCGCCGTCAAAAATTTAAGGTGCGTTAAATTCATTCCTTGGCTGTCTGCACAACACGGGCGGAATAAATTTGCCTTAGCGGTATCCAGCCAGCCGTGCATCAATGGTTGCTGGCGGCGGATAAAGGCCTCCCACGATGAAAAGGACAGCTCCACGACCTTCTGTTTCATCGCCACACGATCGATAAAGGTACGGATTGGCTTGCCGAACGCCACTAAAATATCCCGTTTACCACGCCGCTTGGTTAATGCTTTATAATATTGATCGGCACGGGAAAAACTTGAACCCCATAATCCCCGTAGGTAAAACGGCACAACGCAGACTTCGTCTAACTCTTTAATCGCCAGTTCAAAGCCACGTTTAAATTCATTGATTTGCCCGTTATAACTGATATGCCCTTCCGGAAACAGCGCCACTACTTCGCCGTTAGCAAGCATTTCACGGATTTTTTCAATGGATTCTTTGCTTGACCCTGCGCCAATCGGAATCACTTTAAACCATTTTAAAAACCATTTGAGATACCATTTATTGTAAATACCACGGTACATCACAAATTTAATTGCTCGTGGGCTTGCTGCCTGCAAAACCAGCCAGTCAATCCAGCTAATGTGGTTGCCCAACAGCAATACGCCGCCGCTCTGCGGTAAATTCTTCAGCCCTTCAACGTTAAAGCGATAACCGGTTTTCAGAATCGGCAAGAGCAGCAAGCGGGTAAAAAGATGCGGAAGTTGGACAATCGCATAAAATGATCCGATCAAGCAGACAAAAGCGGCAAACAGCAACAGACCGGTGGTCGAAATATTGAGATAGACAAAGGCGATACTCAATAACAAAAAGCCGACCATTGCGATGTTTTGCGCAAAATTATTGCCCGCCATAATTTTGCCGCTGGCTTGCTCTGGTGCGAAATATTGAATCGTGGCATTCAGAGGGACGATAAACAACCCGCCGAATACCCCAAAGCCGAAAGAGCAGAGCGTCATCACCCAACTGCTACTAGAAGACGCCATTAACAAGACCGAACCGAAAATCCCTAATGCTCCAATCGGCACAATGCCGTGTTCAATATGGTGTTTCGACATCACGCCGGCAAGGTAGGAGCCAATGATTAACCCCACACCGCTCATTGCTAAAATACCTTGAATAATCAAGGCATTATCATCATTAAACATCGCCTTATAATGTGCCGGGAATGCTGCCACCAACACCTGCGAAATGCCCCAAAACACACTCAACCCCAAAATACTCAACCAAATATTTTTATTTTGGCGTAACAAGGCACTGTTTTGTTTGAGATAACCTAAGGTGAGATAGGTGAGCCATTCAAATCCGGCGGTAGCTGGCGGTTCGTGTTGGGCAAAATTCGGCAATCTGAAGGCACATATGGCTTCCAAGCTGCTGAAAACCACCAATAAACCCCCGATCACTGCCATACCGGAAAGCATTGTTGCCGGATCGCTCCCTGCCACATACAGGGATTCAAAGATAAATGAAAAGCCGAAAGAACTCAGCAAAATCGCCACAATCGTCAAGGCTTGGATCACCCCGTTCGCCTGCCCTAAATTTTCTGTGCCGACAATCCGCTTAATAATACTGTACTTCGCCGGTGAATAAATCGCACTCTGCACCGCCAAAATCAGCGTCAGCAAAAATGCCATTTCAAACGCCCCCACCAAATAGCTGACTAAAACCGCACCGCTGATAAAAATCGCCGCTACACTGGCAGTGCGGATCACTTTGGTCTGCGGGTATTTGTCGTTAATGAAACCGGAAGGGGAAAAGAGGAAGATAAACGGTAGGAGAATCATTGCATTAATCAGTGCGGTGAGTATCACGAGCGTGTCGCCGGTAAAACTTTTCAGCAAGACATTTTGAATCGTGATTTTGTGGGCTAAATCCACACTGGCGTTCAAAAATGCAATGGCGAGATAGGGCAAGAACCCTTTAATTTTGAGTAAACGCATTTTGCCTCCGTATTGGCTGCAAGCGGTCGGCAGAGGGCAAATTTTTGCAAAAAACCAGCCAAATCCGACCGCTTACTCAACTATGAGTTTAATATTTCGGCAAACCAACCGTCTAGTTTGGCGGCTAATTTATCAATGCCGATTTTATTTTGGGCGGAATAGGCTTCTACCTGCACATCGCCTTGGAAAGGCAAAATCGCCTCCCGCACTATTTTAACCGTTTTGCTGCGTCCGCTTTGGCTGAGCTTATCCGCTTTCGTCAGCAGCAGCAAGACCGGCAACTCAGCGGAAACCGCCCATTCAATCATTTGCTGATCGAGATCTTTAAGCGGGTGGCGAATATCCATTAAGATCACCACCCCTCGTAAACATTGGCGTTTTTGCAAATATTCACCGAGGGAACGTTGCCACTGTAATTTCATCTGCTCCGGCACCGCGGCATAGCCGTACCCCGGCAAATCGACTAATTTACAGTTCGGTTCGACTTCAAACAGGTTGATGAGCTGCGTGCGTCCCGGTGTTTTTGAAGTACGAGCCAAGTTTTTTTGGTTGGTCAGCGCATTTAGCGCTGTGGATTTGCCGGCGTTTGAGCGTCCGGCAAAGGCAATTTCCACCCCGCTGTCTTCGGGCAAATGCCGAATATCCGGTGCGGAAGTTAAAAAGTGGGTTTTGTGATAATTTAATTTAATCTCTGACATAACGGTTTAATTTAACGTAAAAGAGAGTCCCCGCTCGCCGTAGCAATTTGGGTTTGGATCACCGGCAAAAACACCCCATTCCAGCAAGAGCATCGTGCCGATAAACACCGGCAGCAATACGCCCAGTAGCCACGCCATTGTGCCTTGTGCCGCAAGGGATACCCCATAGCAAACGAGCGGTACAACCAACATCAGCAATGCTTTAGCGGAGCGGTTACGGTCGTGTAAGCGTTTGATGATCACCGCCGCTAAGCTATATGCCGAAAGCAACAACGGCACGGCACTCCACGCATTGAAAGCGGTCGGATCAAACATAAAATTTGCAAATAGCAATAAAAACAGAAAATTGATGCCGAAGCCAATCCAAAATCCTTGCCGATTTAGGCGACCGTGGAAGGAAAAGAGCGCACTGTACCAAATCATTAACTTTTTTCCAAAATATGTAAGTATTCAACCGTTTTAACATCTTTATATTTTCTTGTATTATCTGCCTTAAAACGTTGATATTCTTGTTCAACGAAATCATATCTTCCATACAAGGAACATATCTCTCTTATTTCATTCAAAGAAAGTATACCTTCATTATTATAACTAATAAAAATATATTTAAAATTTGCATTTTCAATAAGCTCTTTAAAAGCTAAATAAGCTTCATTCTTTTGACAAAACCTTGAACGAGTATAATTCCTTAAACCTGTTTTACCAATAGGTTCAAAATAATCATATTTTGCAATAGTATTTAGCAAATGGTAATTAGCTCCATATTGCCTAGTATTATAAGGGGGATCTAAATACAGGATATCACCTTCAATACTCTTAATTAACTGATTACTATCCTGATTATATATTTCGGTTTCACATAATGATTCATCAAATTTTGCAGGTTGTAATACAAGATCTTTTTTTGCTGTATGTTTCAAACTTTTTAAATAAGCTCCATATACTGAAGCAGTATTTGCATGTTTATCCGCACTTTCTAATAAAGATGCCAAACAAAAATAATAAACATCGTCAGAAATATCTTTGTTTAGATAAAGCATTTTAATATTAGATCTTATTTGATCTATTTTCCTTCCATTTGATTCTGAGAAATACAATCTCTTTGCAATACCATTTTCACTATACTGATTAAATATGAAATGAGTATTTAAATTAGATTTATTACTCTCAATAAAATCAAATAAATCAAAATAATCTATTATTTTATTATTTCCAATATAATTGCGATTTAATATATAGCTATAATATTCTATATCATTTGAAATAATTTTTTTTACTTGAGTTTTTAAACTAGAACCAATAATTCCTGTTCCTGCAAATAACTCACAAAATACCTTATTATCAAAATTGCCAACGGTATCTTTTATAGTTGAAATAATAAGCTGCGATAGTTTATTTTTAGAACCTATATAATTCATTATTATAAATCATTTCCAAGTAAGATAACAAATGCTTCTGTTTTATATGTTTTTTTACCTAACACTTTATGGGAATATTTAAATGTAATTGAATAAGGTGTCTTCAATTTATTCTTTTCAAGAATACTCTTAATTTTTATTGGTTCAACATCTTCATCTAAATAAACAATAAATAATCTAGGCTCCTGCCCAAATCTTCCTTCATCCTGATAGGTATAAAGGTATTCTGCTACCTTTTCAGGATGGTTTATTGCTACGTCTCTCCAATTCTCCCCAAAATCACGCTTAAATTCATTTGTAGGGCTTTTTGATACTTTTTGGTCAAAGCTAACACCATCAATAAAAAAATCTAAACCTCTTGAATGATGCAATGTTGGAATAACATTTTCATTATTTAAAAAAATCATAGTTTCTAAATAATCATTTCTTTCAGTATTAATTTCTTTAATTCTTCTATACCTTACTGCTGCTGTTTTTACTTTACTATCTTTTATGTCTCTTGAGTCAGTAGATGAATTTATATGTTGAACAAAATTATCAAATTGCCCTTGAGAGAAAGGCCATTCCACATTACCAAAACCTAAATTAACCCATTCAGATAATAAAACTTTTATATTATCCTCTCCTAATTTGCCTTTTTGATATTTAGGAGTTGATTCAAAAATCTGACGAATAACTTTATAGGCTTTGTTATATTCCCAATGTTTAACAATCAATTCATAAGCATCATTAGCTTTTTTTACTTTTTCGTTAATACCCAATAACCTTAAGAAATCAATTGCATTTTTTTGATTCCCAAAGATCTTCTTAACAAGATCTTGATCAATTCTTTTTCTAATATCAATAGCACTCATTTTTACTCCTTTTATCTGAACAATTGCGTAATAAATTAGGGATCAATATATTACTGCAACGCCTTTTCAATTTTTTCAAACAGATCCCGTGCGAGATTATCCAGCCCTTTCAACCGTTCTAAACCACGGTGCATTAGGGTTTGACGCTGATTATCATAACGGGAAAGTTTAATCAGCGGTTCAATCAAGCGGGAAGCGACCTGCGGGTTACTGCTGTTAAGCTGGATCAGAATATCCACGAGGAAGCGGTAGCCTGAGCCGTCAATAGCGTGGAATGCCCTTGGATTTTGAGCGGCAAATGCGCCCACTAATGCACGCACACGGTTCGGATTTTTAAAGTTAAAACTTGGGTGCTCGAGCAAGTGTTTTACGACCTCCAGCACATTCTGATCTGGGCGGGTCGCTTGCAGGGCGAACCATTTGTCCATTACCAAGCCGTCGTGTTGCCATTTTTGGTCAAAATCGGCTAACAGGCTGTCTCGGCAAGCAAGCTGTGCTTTTGTTGCCGCATTCAGTGCTGCCAGTGTATCAGTCATATTATCCGCTTGATGATAATGTTTATAGACGAGATTATTGCCTAAATCGGTGAAAGCGAGGTAAGACAAACACACATTACGGAACGCCCGTTTCGCCATATCGTCCGCCACAACTCGATATTCCGGCAACTTATGCTGGTTATAGGCGACAATTAAGCGATCCTTAAGTGCCTCGGCAATCGCCGTCTGCATAAAATGGCGCACCACGGCGATCCCTTGCGGATCAATAATGCTGAAGCTCTCCGCAAATTCTGTTTCTTTCGGCAGCATGAGGGTTAAAGCCGCCAATTCGGGATCTTGATGAGCGTTATCCAGCACAATAGTCAGTGCGGACAGCAAGCCGTCCGAAAACAGCATTTCTTCGCCCTGCTGATAACGGTTGAGGTTCGTTTTTAGTTCATTGGTAAAGAGAGTCTGTGCCGCGTCCCAACGGATAAATTCATTCTCCGCATAGCTTAATAACGTTATCAGTTGCTCGGTGGTATAGTTATAATCCAAACGCACCGGTGCGGAGAAGTCGCACAACAACGCCGGCACGGGGCGTTGCGACACATTGTGAAATTCAAAGGTTTGATGCTCGTTAGTAATATCCAACACATCACTGACGCTGGCAATTTCATATTGAAGTTTGATTTTCTTACCGTCTTGACCGTACAACGCCACCTTGAGCGGAATATGCAAATTCACTTTTTCCACTTGATCGGCGGTCGGGCGGGTTAATTGTGAAATCGTTAAACGGTAGGCTTGGCGTTTTTCATCATATTCATCGCTGACGGTCAATTCCGGCGTGCCGGACTGGCTATACCAACGGCGGAATTGGGTTAAATCCACACCGGACGCACGTTCCATCGCAGAGACAAAATCCTCGCACGTTGCCGCTTTGCCGTCATTTTCGGCAATATAAAGCTGCATACCTTTTTGGAATTTCGCCTCGCCTAATAGAGTGTGGATCATTCTGATGACTTCTGCCCCTTTCTCATACACAGTAACTGTGTAGAAATTATTCATTTCAATCACTTTGTCCGGACGAATCGGGTGCGCCATCGGGCCGGCATCTTCGGCAAATTGGAAAGCCCGCAAGAAACGCACATCTTCGATCCGCTTAGCCGCTCTCGACCATAAATCCGAGGTAAATTCTTGGTCACGGAACACCGTCAGCCCCTCTTTCAAACTGAGCTGAAACCAATCTCGGCAGGTAATGCGGTTGCCCGTCCAGTTATGGAAATATTCGTGAGCGATCACGCTCTCCACGCCCATATAATCTTCATCGGTCGCCGTTTGCGGATTTGCCAACACAAATTTGGCGTTAAAGATATTCAACCCTTTGTTCTCCATTGCCCCCATATTGAAGAAATCAACGGCAACGATCATATAAATATCCAAATCGTATTCCAAGCCGAAACGTTGCTCGTCCCATTTCATCGCCCGCTTCAAGCTCTCCATCGCCCAGCCGGCACGGGCTAAATTGCCTCTATCTACATAAATTTCGAGATCAACCACCCGCCCGCTCATTGTGGTGAACGTATCTTTGAGCAGATCAAAATCCCCTGCCACAACCGCAAACAGATAGCTTGGTTTAAAAAACGGATCGTCCCACTCGACCCAGTGGCGACCGTCCGCCAATTCGCCCTGTGCAATGCGGTTGCCGTTGGAGAGTAGATAAGGGTATTTGGTTTTGCAAGCGGTCAGTTTAGTGCGATATTTTGCCAGTACATCGGGGCGATCCAGCATATAGGTAATTTGGCGAAACCCTTCCGCCTCGCACTGTGTGCAAATGCCTTCACCCGATTGATACAGCCCCTGCAACGAGGTATTTTGCGACGGGCGCAGTAAGGTTTGAATTTCCAGTTGGAATCGATCTGCTGCCAAATCGGCTAAATCTAAGGTCAAAGATTCCGCATCTTGTTGATAGCGGCTAAACGGCTGCCCGTTGAATTTCACCCCTTGAAACTCAAAGCTGTGCCCGTCTAAACGCAATTGTGTGGCTTCGGCATTTTGACGCTCCACCGTCAAAGTGGAAGTAACCAACGTTTGCTCAGGATCAAGCTGAAAATCAAGATAAATCTCGCTCACGGTAAAATCAGGCTGACGGTAATCTTTTCTAAATTTAGCTTTAGGTTGCATAGACATTCCTTAGGTATTTGCATTGAAACACAATGGCTCTCACAATATTTCGCCGCGATGCGACAAACTTTCACCACTTAGACCATAAGGCATAAGTATATTGCACTTTAGACGGAAAGTCATTGTTAAGCATAACGGAGAATTTTTCACCCGTTGATACGTTTGCAGAAAAAGGCGATAAACCGCCCGCTTGCGATTAACGTCTCGCCCCGAAAATCGCCGTGCCGATACGCACCATTGTCGAACCACACTCAATCGCCGCCTGCATATCGTCCGACATTCCCATCGACAGCGTATCCACTTCCGCATAGCGAGCCTGCAACTGCGTAAATAACGCCTGCATTGCCGCTAAAGCGATCTTTTGACGAGCCGGCTCGCTTTCCGGCTTCGGAATAGCCATTAAACCGCGTAATGTCAGGCGGGGACATTGCTGAATTTGCTCAGCTAGCTCAAACATTTGCGCAGGCGTAATCCCTGATTTTGAGGCTTCATCACTGATGTTGATTTGAATCAGCACATTCAGCGGCGGCAAATGGTCGGGGCGTTGCTCATTCAAACGCTGTGCGATTTTCGCCCGATCCACCGTTTGTACCCAATCAAAATGCTCGGCGACCACACGGGTTTTATTGGACTGCAACAAACCGATAAAATGCCATTCTAAATTCGGATCGGCAAAATGCCGGATTTTCTCTACCCCTTCCTGCACATAGTTCTCCCCAAAACAGCGCTGCCCTGCGGCAATCGCCTCCTGAATTGCCGATACCGGCTTGGTTTTGCTGACCGCCAATAATTTTACCGCCTCAATCGGACGGTCTGCTTGTCGGCTATATTGCTGAATTTGTTGTGAAATGGTCGCTAATTGCTGAGAAATCGACATAATGAACTCCAAAAGGCTATAATGGGCAGCATAATAAAACCCAACTTTTCGAAAATCAAGGACACCCAATGGAGAGACTGGCAAAAATTAAATTAGTGATTACCGATGTGGACGGCGTGCTGACCGATGGCAGCCTCTATTACGATGGGCAGGGCGAAGCCGTGAAATATTTTAATGTCAAAGACGGCTTGGGCATAAAAATGCTACTGGCGTGCGGCATTCAAGTGGCAGTACTCTCCGGCGGCGACACGCCGATTTTACGCCGCCGCATTCAACATTTGGGCATTACCCTCTTTCAACTGGGCAAAATGTCTAAACGGCAAGGCTGCCTTGAGTTAATGCAACAAGCGGGGGTAAGTGCCGAACAAACCGCCTTCATCGGCGATGATACCCTCGATCTCCCCGCCTTTGAAACCTGTGGCTTAGCCGTCGCAGTCGGCGATGCCTTTGATTATATTAAAGCCAAAGCGGATATGGTGTTAAACCGAGCCGGTGGGCAAGCGGCATTTCGTGAATTATCGGATCAGATCTTAAAAGCACAGGGCAAAGAAGCCGTTTATGCCACTGCGGAAGGGTTTTTGGAAGTCGTTGATAAAATGGCGCAATGATGCGGCCTATAAAAAATGCGTTAAAGCCGGTTCTCCAGCTTTAGCGCAATATTCTATTTAAGAGAAATAAGCTGATTACTCCGCTTTTTTCGCTTCGTCAGCGACCTTATCTTTCCCTTCTGCAACGGTCTCTTTCACGTCTTCAACCGCCTCTTTTGCATCT
The DNA here is from genome assembly GCF_001038205.1 of Muribacter muris. Classification (GTDB taxonomy): domain Bacteria; phylum Pseudomonadota; class Gammaproteobacteria; order Enterobacterales; family Pasteurellaceae; genus Muribacter; species Muribacter muris. Next base: position 40,879 of record NZ_JWIZ01000001.1, read on the forward strand.
GCTTTTAAATCGGCGGCAGCGTCTTGAATCACTTTACCAAACGACCCCATTTTCTCGGCAATGACCGCTTTTGCTTCGGTTACAGAATGCCCGATACTCTCTTTTACATCCTTTAAGGTTTCGACAAATTTGCCTTTTTTATCTGTCGAATCCGCTTTAGTATTCTCCTTAGTCGCATTTGGCTCGGCTAATTTCTGTTCCAAAGCCTGACGCATTTCGTTCCATTTCGCTTCACTTACTTTTTTCGCCTCTGCAATGCGGCTTTCTAACGATTTTTCAACTTCGGCAATTTTTGCCTCGGCAGCCTGCGTAACTTGAGCGACTTTTTCATCTGACACTTTCTGAATCGCAGTAATTTTCGCTTCACTGGCTTTTTTTAATTCAAGGATCTGCGTTTCAGCAAAAGCACTCACTTCAGCGATTTTAGCATCGGCATTTTGTTCCGCTTGTGCGACTTGTAACTCCGCCGCTTTTTGTACTTCTACGATCTTCGCTTGTGCCGCTTTCAGATCTGCTTCTAATTTTGCCTTACCGTTATCGCAAGCACTCACCCCAAATGCCGCCAAAATGATAAGTGATAATAGTGATTTTTTCATTTAATACCCCACTTAATTGATATTGAAAAAAGGCACAGTTTCCTCTGTGCCTCTCTTTTATTTTAGAATTATTTATTTTCTATCGCTGATTTTGCTTCTTCCGCTTTATCACCGATTGCTTTCATCGCTTCTTTAGCAGCATCTTTCGTTTCCGTTGCTTTTTCAACAACCGCATTTTTAACATCAGTTGCCACTTGTTTTGCGTCTTCCATTTTCGCTGCTGCCGCCTCTTTCATTTCAGTGGCTTTTTCAACCGCAACGTCTTTTGCATCAGTTGCCGCTTTTTTTACTTCTTCCACTTTCGCTGCTGCCGCATCTTTCATTTCAGTTGCTTTTTCAGCCGCTGCGTCTTTCGCATTGGTTGCCGCTTGTTTTGCCTCTTCCATTTTCGCTGCTGCCGTATCTTTCATTTCGGCTGCTTTTTCAACCGCTGCGTCTTTCGCATTGGTTGCCGCTTGTTTTGCGTCTTCCACTTTCGCTGCCGCCGCCTCTTTCATTTCAGTAGCTTTTTCAGCTACTGCGTCTTTCGCATCAGTTGCCGCTTGTTTTGCCTCTTCAACTTTTGCTGCTGCCGTATCTTTCATTTCAGTAGCTTTTTCAGCTACTGCGTCTTTCGCATCAGTTGCCGCTTGTTTTGCATCTTCCACTTTCGCTGCTGCCGCATCTTTCATTTCAGTTGCTTTATCAGCCGTTGCGTCTTTTGCATTAGTTGCCGCTTGTTTTACTTCTTCAACTTTTGCGGCTGCGGCATCTTTCATTTCGGCTGCTTTTTCAACCGCTGCGTCTTTGACTTCTGCCGCTTTCTCAACGACTGCATCTTTTGCTTCAACAACGGTTTGTTTTACTTCTGCCGCCGTTTCTTTCGCTTGATCACAAGCAGCTAAACCAAATACAGAACCTAATACTACTGCCGTTAATAATGATTTTTTCATTAAGGTAATCCTCATAAGTGTGTAAAAATACATCGTTTAGATAACGCCTTTGGCGAAAGGTTCCGCAAAGGCGTTGAAATTTTAATCTATCGGTTTATTTTTCCTCAAAACGCGCCACTCGAGCGGCAGAGTAAACGTGGCTGACCGCACTTGAATGACCGCCAAACCCTTTGCCGTAGAAGTAGTATTTAGAATACTGCCATTCTGTGATAACCACCGGTTCGATAGGCTCTGGTGAGGCTGCCGCAACGGTCATTTCCGCTTGCGTATGAGCCACCCGTGAGAATGTACCTAATTTCCCTTCAAAGCGGTATGTGCTTTGGTAATTGCTTATCGGTGCAACAATCTCATCACTGACGTATTCCTGAGCCTCTGCCGCTGTATCAGCATTAACAGTCGAGGATTGTGCATTGCGACGTTGGTGATTTTCTTTTACCAAATCCCGCTCACTTTCTTGCGTTAATACCAAACCAAACGGCTGTGCAGTGGCTTCAAGCGGGCGATCTTTTGTGAGCTTAGCCTCATTATGTGCCTGCGGCTGACGATGCTCTTTAACCAAATCACGATCGCTGTCCTGTGCCACTACCGCACCAAACGGGGCGATGCTTTCCGGCTTCGGCGATGCCGTTTTTGGTTGGGATTGTTGCTGTAACATTTCATCAACGGAAAGAAAACGTGTTTTTTCCTCTACCGCTTTCGGCGTGTTGCAAATTTTTACCCAAACCTTACCGCTTGCAAGCTCCGGCGAAGCTACCGCAGCCGCTAAAGGCATCGCCGCTTTAACTTTTTCTCGGCGTTCACGATGACGTTGATTGCCGACCCGCAAATGACGTGGCAGACGGCGGCGATTATTTTCACGCCCTTCTGTGTCCTCTTTTTCCGGTTTAACCGGCACGTCCGCCTCTGAAGGTAATTCCGTGGCAAGCGGTGCGATCGGTTGAACCTCCGTTAATGGCGCTTTTGCTTCAACCGCCGGTGCCGGCAAGTTTGGTGTTGGCGCTTCTACTTGCGTTGTAACCTGCGGCACTGCTTTTTGGGCGGCTTCGGTTGTATTTTCGCTTTCAACCCGCACTTTTTTGCGTAAATCACGGCGTTGACGGCGTTCCATCACTTTCGCTTGTTGTGTCGCCCGCTCGGTATTTGCTCCCGCCACTTCTTCGACAATTTCACGGCGTTTCTTCGGCTCGCTACTCTCTTTGACAACGTCAGGCTGCACCGCATTTTGCTTGCGCTCTTGGCGTTCATTACGATTCGGGCGTTCACGGCGTTGCTGGCGGCGTTCACGCTGATTACGCGGTTTGCTATTTTTCGCCTTTTTCTTCGGCGCTTCTTCTTTCTCTGCAAATAAGCCCTTGATTGCGCTGAACAGGCGGCTGAGTAATGACGGCTTGCTCGGCGCTGTCGGGGTCGGTGCAGGCGGTAAGTTTAGCTCGCTATTTTGCAAAACGGACTCAACGGTCAGCACCGGTTCGTTGCGGGTTACTAACGCTTCATCGGAATGTGTATGGTATGAATGTTCCTCTTCACGTTCTTGATAGCGTTTGGCTAAGTCGTAGCTCAAGGTCGGCACAATTTCACTTTCACGCAGGCGATAGACACTGAAATGCGGGGTTTCCATTGTTTCTGTCGGTACGACTACCACTTGTACGCTGTGGCGTTTTTCAATATCGCTGATCGCTCGGCGTTTTTCATTCAGCAAGTAAGAGGCAATTTGCACCGGCACAATGGTATGCACTTGGGCGGTATTTTCTTTGATCGCCTCTTCTTCAAGCAGACGCAAAATGGAAAGGGCGATGGATTCATTATCCCGCACTTTGCCTGTACCTTGACAACGAGGGCAGACGTGGGAGGAGGCTTCGCTCAGTGACGGGCTTAAACGTTGGCGGCTCATTTCAAGCAAGCCGAAACGGGAAATCCGACCAAATTGGATTCTCGCCCGATCTTGGCGGGTCGCCTCACGGATACGGTTTTCCACTTCTCTTTGGTGGCGTACCGGCGTCATATCAATAAAATCAATCACGATCAGACCACCTAAATCCCGCAGGCGTAATTGACGGGCAATTTCATCGGCGGCTTCAAGGTTGGTATTTAACGCCGTTTCTTCAATATCGCCGCCACGGGTGGCACGCGAGGAGTTAATATCAATCGCCGTTAATGCTTCGGTAACATCAATGACAATCGAACCGCCGGACGGTAAACGCACTTCACGTTGGAACGCCGATTCGATTTGCGATTCGATTTGGTAGTGGCTAAACAACGGTACTTCACCTTCGTAAAGGCGTACACGGTTGATGAAATCAGGGCGTACGAGGCGGATATGATTTTTGGCTTTCTCGAAAATCTTGCGATTGTCGATCAAGATTTCACCGATATCACGGCGGAGGTAATCACGGATTGCCCTCACTATCACATCGCTTTCTTGGTGGATAAGGAAAGGCGCAGGGCGGGATTCCGCCGCTTTTTTAATCGCGTCCCAATGGTGCAGTAACACTTTTAAGTCCCACTGCAACTCTTCCGGCGATTTGCCTACGCCGGCGGTACGCACGATCAACCCGACATCTTCCGGCACGTCTAAACAATCCAGTGCTTCTTTTAGCTCTAAACGTTCATCACCTTCAATGCGGCGTGAAATGCCGCCCGCTCTCGGATTGTTCGGCATTAACACCAAGTAACTGCCCGCTAACGAGATAAAGGTGGTTAGTGCCGCCCCTTTGTTACCCCGTTCTTCTTTATTGACTTGGACGATGATTTCCTGCCCTTCTTGAATAATATCTTTAATATTCGGGCGACCTTGGAAAACATAGCCTTGCGGGAAATATTCACGGGAAATTTCTTTCAGGGGGAGGAAACCGTGGCGTTCTGCGCCGTAATCGACAAACGCGGCTTCAAGGCTTGGTTCAACACGGGTAATTTTCCCTTTATAAATGTTTGCCTTTTTTTGCTCGTGTCCGGGATTTTCAATATCTAAATCGAATAAACGTTGCCCATCAACCAAGGCAACCCGCAACTCTTCCTTTTGAGTTGCATTAATTAACATTCTTTTCATTGTGTTTTCTCATTATTTTTCGTTTAATTATTCACTTCATTTGTTCTTCACTGTCAATCTCCCGATTGTCTTAAATGAAATGCTCAACAGTGATGGATTACTGTCTTACACACATATTAGGCTGCATAATCAATCACTTAACCTGCATTTTTAACGCTTGCAAGCGGTCGTTTAAGGTGCATTTTTTGCAAAACTGCCGAGCAGCTTCCCACCTCAAAAAAACGTATCATTATGGCATTTTTTACGAGTCTTTATCAAGGGAAAGGATACTGCTATGCGAAAACGATGTCGTTTCACGAGACACTAAAATATTAAAGAAATGTTGGATAATTGTGAAGACAATCACGTTTTTCGTTACAAAAACAGGATAGGATATCGTTTACTCTGTTGGAAATAGGTTGAATAAAATGTATAAAATACTTTCTGCTCACGGCTTTTTTAATCTCTCCCGTGCATTTATCGGGGCGGTTTTAATCCTATACTTAACAGAACAAGGAATTTCCCTCTCCACTATTGCGATTGCAAAATCCTGCCAGCTTTTCTTTAGCGTGCTATTTAATTATCCCGCCTCGTTATTTGCCCACAGATTTAGCAACAGATACGCCATTATACTTTCGTGCTTATTTGGCATTGGCTATTTTGCGTTGATGATCAATCCTTCCGAAACAAAGGTTATTTTAGGGGAAATATTTAACGGTTTGAGTATCGCATTTTATGTCGGATCTTATGAGGCTTGGCTATTACAATACAAAAACGAGCAGGAAAGCAGTTTTTCGCTCATTTCACGCAGTGCCGAGATAATGTTTATTTCGACAATTATTGCTACTCTGATTGGGGCATCATTGAGCGAAAACGCCTTGTATCTTGCGATCCTCGTGATGATAGTCGCCATTGCTTTTTATCTGAATGTTTATGAAAGAAAGATAATCACGAGCGAAAATATCACTATCTCGCTATTTTCTTTGCTAAAAAAGTTCAACCGCTACATTATTTTCTATATTACGTTTTCGGGATTACTGCAAATTCTCTATCAATTTTGGGCGATTTATTTTGCCAAAGAGCTTGCTTTTAACCAAATGGAACTAGGTTATACATTAGCATTGATTATGGTGTTTCAGTGGGGGTTGAGTTATCTTGCGAGGAAAATAAAGCTGGAACGCTTTAAATTGGCTGTTCCAGCTATACTAGGAGCAGTTTTATTGACTTCGATACTCGCAACTTATCTGCCACTTTATACGACAAATAGCTACATCATCTCGCTTTGCTATTTTTTACTGTCCTCTTGTTCAATCGTATTATCCAATATCTTATTTTCTAAATACTGCTGTATTTTTAATGAAGCAATTCAAAGTACAATGTTCAGTTTAATTGATGCGTCTTGTCGAATGGTCGGCGCTATCTTACTCACAATAATCGCCATAATGGATATTGACAATGTAAAATACATCTTCTTTTCTTTCACCCTCTATATTGTCGCTATCACGCTCTTATGGGGCGTGGTGTATACAAAGAATAGATTGGTAGAATTAAAAATGCCATAGTCAGCTATGGCATTTTAGTTGGCTCTTAATCTTTTTTTACAAACACATTATCCGGCAAATGCAAATCCAGCTGATTATACGGGATAGAAATATCCGCTTTATCGAAAGCCAGTTTCACTTGCTCGGTAATATCAAACTGCGTTGCCGCATAATTGCCTGTTTTCACCCACGGGCGTACAAAAAGCTGGACACTGCTTGCCGCTAAATTGCCCACAACAATCGTTGGCTTCGGATCTTGCAACACATTTGGGTGTTTCTCCAAAATCGTGTGAACAATTTGTTTGGCTTGGGCAATATCCGCCTCATACGCAATATCAAAAATAAAATCAATCCGGCGGGTTTCATTGCGGGAATAGTTGGTAATGCTGCCGGAAAAAACCGAGCCGTTCGGTACTAACACGGTTTTATTATCAGCGGTACGAAGCTCCAACATCAGCAACCCCATTTGCTCCACTACACCGGCTACGCCTGCCGCCTCAATATAATTGCCTCGAGTGAAGGGCTTGAAGATTAAAATCATCACCCCAGCCGCAAAATTCTGTAATGAATTTTGCAAGGCTAAGCCGACAGCCAAACCTGCCGCACCAATTAACGCAACGAGAGAGGCAGTATTAATGCCTAATTGAGAAAGGGCGGCAATAATCACAATCAGCAAAAAGAGGAAGTAGCTGATTGATCTAACAAAGCCTTTGAGCATTTCATCTTTGGTGGAAACCAAAACCGCTCGGCTAATCAGATTACTTAAAAAACGGGCAAGGTATCGACCAACCACAAAAATCACAATGGCAAGCACAATTTTTGTACCGTAGGGGATAATCCACTGATGAATCAGGGTGTTCAGATCCATTGTTTCAAGGGTGTGAATCACTTTGCTGGCTTGCGCCTGAATATCAATATTTTGTGGGGCTTGACTCTCTGCTGTCATTAACGCTGTCTCCATTTTGAAATAAAAACACATTCTAGCACAATCTCTCTGCCGAAAACGGCGCATTTATGGTAGGATTTCGCCATTTTTGACACGATATTTCTAAAAATGACCACTGAAAAAATCATCAGCGCCGGCGTCCAATTTTTTACTATTAGTGAAGATGAAGCCGGTCAACGTTTAGATAACTTCCTGTTAGCAAAATTGAAAGGTGTACCGAAAAGCCTAATCTATCGTATTGTTCGTAAAGGGGAAGTGCGGGTAAACAAAGGGCGGATTAAGCCGGAATACAAATTGCAAACTAATGACATCGTCCGCGTACCGCCGGTGAGAGTGGCGGAAAAAAGTGAACCGCCAATTTCAACTAAACTGAATAAAGTCGCCGAGTTGGAAAGCCAAATTCTGTATGAAGACGAGGTAATGCTGATCATTAATAAACCCTCCGGCATTGCGGTACACGGCGGCAGCGGCTTGAGTTTTGGCGTGATTGAAGCCCTACGGGCATTACGTCCGCAAGCACGCTTCTTAGAATTGGTACATCGCATCGACCGAGATACTTCCGGCATTTTATTAGTCGCTAAAAAACGCTCGGCGTTACGCCACTTACACGAACAACTGCGGGAAAAAGGGGTGCAAAAAGACTATCTGGCATTGGTTAGAGGACAATGGCAATCCCATTGTAAAGTGATCAAAGCCCCGCTATTAAAGAATGAACTCTCCAGCGGCGAACGTATCGTGAGAGTGAGCGAAGAAGGCAAAGCCTCTGAAACCCGCTTTAGTATTGAAGAGCGCTATGCGATTGCCACCTTGGTGAAAGCCTCGCCCGTAACAGGTCGCACCCACCAAATTCGTGTGCATACCCAGTATGCCGGACACCCTATCGCCCTTGACGATAAATACGGCGAACGGGCGTTTGATGTCAAAATGCAGCAACTCGGCTTAAACCGCTTGTTTCTGCACGCCTATTCTATCCGCTTTACCCACCCTAAAACGGCGGAAGAAATGGTCGTTACCGCTCCGCTTGATAAAACCTTAAAGGACATCTTGGCAAAACTGCGTTCGACAAATTAAGACAATAAAAAAGCCACCAATTAGGTGGCTTTAAAATATGGCGGAGGAAGTGAGATTCGAACTCACGGAGGGCGTAAACCCTCGCCGGTTTTCAAGACCGGTGCCTTCAACCACTCGACCATTCCTCCGAATTGAAAACAGTAAAATCTAATATACTTTAGAGGGAAAACCTGCTGATAAGGCTTTATCAACAGGCTATCAATAAGATGGCGGAGGAAGTGAGATTCGAACTCACGGAGGGCGTAAACCCTCGCCGGTTTTCAAGACCGGTGCCTTCAACCACTCGACCATTCCTCCGTTGAAAACGGCTGAGATGATATAGATAAGCAGCTAAACGGTCAAGCATTTAATCGCCCAAACGTATCGGCTGCTTTATTTTTCAGCATCTATTTTATTTTTTCACCAGCCAAACACCGCTTTCGATATGCTCCGTATAAGGAAATTGATCGAACAGCGCACACCGCTCAATACGGTGCGTTTGGCAAAGTTGGGCTAAATTGTCGGCTAATGTATGCGGATTACACGAAATATACAAAATCCGTTCGTAGCCCTGCACCATATTCAGCGTTGCCTGATCCAAGCCTGCTCTTGGCGGATCGACAAAAATCGTGTTACAACGGTAGGCAGATAAATCGATACCTTTCAAACGGTTAAATGCCCGAACGCCATTCAATGCTTGGGTAAATTCTTCCGCCGACATTCGCACAATGCGTAAATTATCAATGCGATTTACTGCAATATTATATTGTGCCGATTCAACCGAAGATTTTGAAATTTCAGTTGCTAACACTTGACGAAACTGGCTGGCTAACGCAATCGAAAAATTACCGTTACCGCAGTAAAGTTCGAGCAAATCCCCCTCGCTATTCGCTGTGCAAGCTCTCGCCCACTGCAACATTTGAATATTCATTTTGCCGTTCGGTTGGGTGAAGCTGTTTTCTACTTGGCGATAGCGGTAATCCCGCCCGTCCACTGTCAGCACTTCTTCCACATAATCCTGATCCAGACTGATTTTCTGTTTGGTCGCCCGACCGATAATCCGAACATCAAAGCCCTCTGCAATCAAGGCTGCTTTTAGCTTTTGAGCCTGTTCAATCCACGCTTCTGTCAGCCTTTTATGATAGAGCAAGGAAACAGCAATTTGCCCGCTTAATGTAGAGAGGTAATCGACCTGAAACAACTTGTGGCTCAACAGTTCATTCCCTCGGAGACGGGCTAACAATGCCGTCATCATTCGGTTGATCAGTTGACTGGCAATCGGAAATTGATCGACCCGATAACGCTGCTTGGTTTGCGGATCAAACATAATATGAAATAAATCGCCCTGTTCGTGCCAAATACGAAATTCCGCCCGTAGCCTAAAATGGCTCGGCTCGGAAGCAAATACGTCCGGCGTTGGCGCAGAAAAAGGGGCAAGTAAAGCGGTCAGTTTCGCCGATTTTTTTGCAAGAAGCTGGGGATATTGATCAAGGGGTAACGTCATTTTCACATTGCTGCCTTAAGAAAAAAGAAAAGGCTTTTGCAAGCCTTTTTCACTGAATTATTCGGCATCATCACCAATGGAATCGCCACTAACATCGCCGGATAAGGTATAAATGCGTTTGGTTTTGCTAGTTAGATTACGGTATTTTAACCATACTTTTTCCAGTGCCGTTTCCGCAGCACGCTCACCTTTCACCACCGCAACAAATTGTTCTTCTTCCGGTGTCGCAGGCTGACGCTCACCTATTTCCAACGCTAAACACGCCTGCCCGAACTGCTCTAAATATTGTGATTCACGGATAGTATAATCGCCGTGGCGGGAAAAACCGCGCGGGTAGTTTTTATCATCAAAAAACCGGCGGGTTACGCTAAAACTCTCTGCCATAATTGCCTCTACTGATAGGAAAGATAAAAATAAAAAATGGGCAAGCATTAAAGCCAAAACCGAGCAATAAATCAATGCTTTAATGCAAGAAAAGTGTCAGTTTTGCAAAAATTTACGGCTATCCGACCGCTTGCCAAGCGATCCCGCCCAATATAATGAATGAAATCAACGCATTGTGCATACTGTGTAGCAGGATTGCACTTAATATGCCATATCGTATTCTTGCCCAGCCGTAAATAAGTCCCGACAGTATTTGCGGCATACATTCAACTAAACTAAACACATTAAATTGTGAGCTATGTGCTAAACCAAATAAAATGGCAGATAAAAAATAGAAAAATGCAAAATATCGCACATAGAATTTCTGTACTTTACGCTGAATGACAAGAAAATAAATAACGGCTAATCCAAAGAGACTTAATCCATATAAAATATAAAGTACATTGCCTTCAAATAATAAAGAAATCAGGTATAGCACGCTGACCAAAGCGCCAAAAAATAATTTTTTCAAACCGTAGCGATACATTATTTCTTCCATTATCGGTGCAAATAAAATTAATTCCGCAATCATCATTTTATTTGTCATATCTATGTCAAACGACCTGCCTGAACCCATTGGGGTCAATAAATCTATGAGGGAATAAGCACAGCAAACGCAAATAGCGATTTCGTTAAAGTGATCTCAATACAGAGATTAAATAATTGACCTGACGGTAATGTCGCTTTCTTTAAACTGGGGGATTTCAAAAATACCCAAAACGATCTGAACCACGGCAAATATGCCCATATTGCCCGTCGATATAAGACGATAAAGAGAAGGCTAAATAGCCAAATAACATCGCTCGCACCTTCAACAATGAGCTGAATTGAAATGACCAAGATATTCAATAACACTAAACGATATTTCATCATCATTCAATCTACACAATATTCAATAAGAGCATCACTATATCCTAGTGAAGACGGAAAATCTGTGATCACTGCCACAGCTTTGAGACAAGCGGGCTGATTTTCGGAACATTTTGCAAATTTCAGGTATAATCCCACCGCTTGTCAAAATTACTGAAAGGAACATAAAATGCAAAATCCAAAAGACGAAGTTCTTTACGCACCAGTTGAATGGCACGATTTCAGCCAAGGTTACACCGATATTCTTTACCACAAATCTAGCGATGGTATCGCCAAAATTACGATTAACCGTCCGGAAGTCCGCAATGCGTTCCGACCACAAACGGTGAAAGAGATGATTCAGGCATTTTCCGATGCCCGCTTTGATGAAAAAGTCGGTGTGATTGTGCTGACCGGTCAGGGTGAAAAAGCCTTCTGCTCCGGCGGCGACCAAAAAGTGCGGGGCGATTACGGCGGCTATAAAGACGAAAGCGGCGTACACCACCTGAATGTTTTGGATTTTCAGCGTGATATTCGTAGCTGCCCGAAACCGGTGGTGGCAATGGTTGCTGGCTATGCGATTGGCGGCGGACATGTTCTGCATATGCTCTGTGATCTCACTATTGCCGCTGAAAATGCGATTTTCGGGCAAACCGGACCGAAAGTCGGATCATTTGATGGCGGCTGGGGGGCAAGCTATATGGCACGTATTGTGGGGCAGAAAAAAGCCCGCGAAATCTGGTTCTTATGCCGTCAATACGATGCTAAAGAAGCCTTAGAAATGGGGCTGATCAATACCGTTGTGCCTTATGCAGAACTGGAAAAAGAGACGGTGCGTTGGTGTCGTGAAATGTTGCGTAACAGCCCAATCGCACTACGCTGCTTAAAAGCGGCATTGAATGCAGACTGCGATGGTCAAGCCGGTTTACAAGAGCTGGCAGGCAACGCCACAATGCTTTTCTATATGACGGAAGAAGGTCAAGAAGGACGTAACGCTTTCAACGAAAAGCGCGCACCGGATTTCAGCAAATTTAAACGTAATCCGTAATTTGCAATATTATGCGATAAACCGACCGCTTGCATTCCTCTTGTCATCGAAGAAAAATCAAGCGGTCTTCAATTTATTTATTATTAAACATAACCGCTAACTGCCTTTACTCTCCAATACCTCAAATCTCACAAATTTTAAAATCTCAGCCCAAGCACGTTGAATTTTTGTTCAATAAAAATGTCCTGTTATTATATGAGATAGAAAAAACTTAAATCTCACCAGATTTATTGCGATCCCCCCTAAAAAATAGAGGAACTCAAAATGAAAAAGTTAATACTGATTTTATTATTAGCGCCGTCATATCTTCTAGCAAGTGGCGGTAAAGGTGGCGATGGTGGAAATGCTCCATACGGTACACCCGGAGAAGGAGGCAAAGGTGGTTATTCTCATTCAACCCAAACCTTTGCTTCTTCAGGTAAGAATGGTACAAATAGCATACAAGAAAAAGAAGAGGACAATCGTTCCTTACTTCCCAATAACAAGGAAAATACAGATCGCACTCCGACCTGCGATAGCAATAAAGAGAAATCTCTAGATTGCCGCAATAATAAAAGGGCTTCCAAAACGGATGATCATTATGGTAACGGTGGTAATGGTGGCAAAGGAGGAGATGGCGGATTTTTTGGAAAAGGAGGTAACGGCGGCAATGGTGGAGATGATGGCAATGAAATAAAAAATCATTAAAGCTATAAAAACGTCCCTAAATTGCGTTTATATTTCAAGGATACAAGCGGTCAGTTGTGCCTGAATTTATGTAAAAATCCCTCTAATAAAAGAGGGAAGATTTTCGGGATTATATCGCATAAAATAGCGGTAAAGGTAGGGACGCCATGCTGGCGTCCGCTTTATAATATCATTTTTATGATGCCATGCTAGCATCTTTCCTTTCAGCTAAGGAATATACAGTTAACTTTTGCGTTACAAGCATACAAGCCCCAAGCCATTTGGCTCGGGGGTTTTGTTT
>NZ_JWIZ01000010.1 GCF_001038205.1 Muribacter muris
CAACCGAACGGTAAGATTTTAGGGTTGTTTACCCCCGAAGGCGAACTGGCGTGGAAGGCAGAAAAACGCACCCTTTGGGGAATTTGTTTTGATTGGTATCAGTTCAAATACCCGAACCCGCTTGACCCGGAGATGTTATTTGCGGGGCAGTGGCTAAACCAAGAATCAGGATTGGCTTATAACCGCTTCCGTTATTACGACCCTGAAACGGGGAATTACCTGTGTTTAGATCCGATTGGGCTAGCGGGTGGGGAAACGCCTTATTCTTATGTGTTTAATCCAATAGATTGGTTAGATACGCTCGGCTTACATTTAAATAGCAATAAGTCAAAAGGAAATTTTGGAATTTATGAAATTAAGATTAACGGAGAGGTATATAAGTACGGGAAAGCTGATTTAAATAGAGTTACAAAATCAAGTGGATTACCGACCAGATTGCATCAACAAGTAAGAAAATTAGGAAATCTTTATGGAAAGCAAAATGTTGAACCAAGAGTAATTGAGAAAGGATTAAAAACAACGGAATTAGCAAAACAGATGGAAACAAGTAAATTAGATAGTTTCTATCGTAAGTATGGAAAAGTACCTTTAGGAAACCAAAAGAGTTATAAGCCAAATCTAGAGCCTGTTGTGAAAAAATGTAAGAGGTAGAATTATGAAAGAAATTTATTTTAGACTAGTATATCTTGAACCGGGAATGTTTTTTAATTTTAATTATAAATTAAATATATTTATGACCAATGAGTTAAATAAAAATCTTTATATTGAGAAAATTCCCCTTAGAAAAGGAATGAAAACAGACACAACCGATTATACATTGGTGCTAAATATTAGTTGCCATTCCAATAAATTTACAGTAACAGGCCCAACGATGTACAGAAAGGATCAAGAGATTGATTTTTATTTAAATATTCCCTATAAAAAAATTCCCACTATTAAAGAGCAAGCTGTTTATTTTCTAAGCTATGTAGAATTAGGGCTTATTGATATTTTAAGAGAAGATGCGGAAAAATATGCTATACATTTAGCAATAAGTAAAGTGAAACAATCCGTAACAAGGCTTGATGATAATAATGAGTTATTAGAATTTATTGAGGATTAAGAATATAAATACCCAAATCTAATTGACACGGAAAAGGAAAGTTATATAAAGCAAAGATTTCTAATGAATATTCTTTACTATTGAAGAAGAAATATCTAGAGTTTTTGTAACAGATAAATTCAAAAAATTAGTAGAAGATAATGGGTTAGTAGGTTTTGAATTTTCGGAATATAATGAAGTTGAATTATCTTAATTAGAGGTAATTTATTTGCTCTTTAGCAATTTATTAAAACAACACATCGTAGCCGTAAAATTTTGATGCTAATATCATCAAGAATGTACTGTCTCGTACACAAGCGGTCAGATACTGCAACTTTTTTGCGATTACGATGCCAACGGCAATGAAATTGCACGTTACACCCCGCAGGGCTTTCAGTTGCATCAGCAGTATGATGCGATGGATAACCTTATCCGACAACGGGCAGGGAATGAGCCGAAACACTTTTTCGACAAACACGCATTGCAAGCCACGGGCATTGATGCCCCGACTTCCGCCA
>NZ_JWIZ01000100.1 GCF_001038205.1 Muribacter muris
AAAACGGCTTAATTTCGGAATTAATATGATTTTAACCGCAATCCAAGACGACACGCTTGATTTATTGATTTATCGCCACTACGGACGCACCACAGGCTTGGTTGAGCTGGCTTTAGAATATAACCCACAGCTTGCTGATAGCCCTATTTTAGCCATTGGGCAACAGGTGGAAATGCCTGATATTGAGTTTCGTACCACCTCTACTCGTAAAGAAACGGTAAGCCTATGGGACTAATAAAAATGGATAAACACGACAATACCTCGCTTTTTGGGGCATTTATTACCGTCATCTCTAGCCTAAATCTGTCTGACTGGGGCGTGATTTTAGGCATTTTGTTTGGTTTGCTGACAATCTTAATGAATTGGCACTACAAAGCCGAAGAGTTGAAAATCAAAAAAGAAGCCTTACGCCGTTACAAAATTAACTTACAGGATATTATTGACGATGAGCAAAAGCGCTAAATTTACCGCTGCCGTAGTGTGCGGCGTGTCAGCCATTATTGGCTTAGTCCAGTTATCCCACCCTGATTTACGCATCAGCCAAGCGGGAATGGCGATTATCGGCAATGCCGAAGGGTGTCGCCGTGATCCGTATCAATGCCCTGCCGACGTGCTGACGGTTGGGATTGGTTCAACCGCCGCAGGTGGCGAGGCGATTGATCCGAACCGACTTTATACGAACCAAGAGATAGCCGACCGTTGGGCGAAAGATTTGCGAACGGCGGAGCAGTGCGTAAACCGTTATGCCAACGGGAAAAGGCTGCCGCAGGGCGTATTTGATGCACTCACTTCAATCACATTTAATGTCGGTTGCGGCGCAATGCGAAAATCAACAATGTTCCGCAAAGCCAATGCCGGCGATTATCTCGGCGCGTGCAATGAATTGCCGAAATGGGTGTATGCCGGCGGCAAGAAATTACGGGGATTGGAAATTCGGCGAGAGAAAGAGAAAGGGTTGTGTTTGGCAAAATAAAAGGGCGTAAATGCCCTTTCAATAACCTAGTGATGCTTTGGTGCATCTTTCAGCACATAAAGCAGACATACCAAGAAAAATAAAGGTATGCCAATAACAGAGATAAGAAAACCGATATTCACTATTTATGCTCTGCTTTACGCTTTGCATTATCAATAGTTCGGCTAATGGCAATATAAAGCCCAAGTGGAATAGCAACCACAATTAGCACATCAAGGATATTGAGAAAAACATTCATTGTGGATCCTCCGTATTATGTGATTGAGTAAAAATCTCCGGTGATTCACGCAGTTTACGACCGCCGGCTAATAATAGATATGCGATGACAACTAAACCGAGTGTACGGAATAATTTAATGAGATAGTGCGATTCACTATCACCAAACATAACAACAGGAATGGCGACAATCGCCACTTTTGCACAATCTTCAAGGATTTTAACCCACGCATCAAGGGTATCTTTTTTGATAGGGCGTTTAAATAAATTCCACATTGTTATTAACCAAAACCTTAATTCTTGATAAGTGTAATCAACTTTCATCAAATGATCAAATAGGAAATAAAATGCTGACTCATTTCATTAGTGCCGCCTTTGGCAAATCAATGATCGCCTCGGTGATTGTGTTATTTAGCGTGAGTAGCTATTTGTGCTACCAAAACAAAAGCAAAGAGCAGCAGCTTATCACGGCGGGAAAAGAATTGACGCTCATCAAAGCGGATAATCGGCAACTGGCGAACCAACTGGAAAATGCCCATATTCAAATTGCCCAGTACCAAAGCCAAGTGAAAGCGCTACATCAAAACGTATTAAGCAAACTTCAACACGCAGAGGAACGCACCAATGACATTTTGGCCGAACTGGAAAAACAGCAAAATTGGGCTAAACAGCCTGTGCCTGATCGCCTTGGCCGCTTGCTCAAACAACGAGCCGGCAAACATCATCAAACCCAATCCGCTGATTTGCCCCAGCGAAAATCATTGCCGGCAGCCCAATCTTCATCACCTCAACACCAACGGTGATTTGATAAAAGCCCTAGACCAAAGCCTGACGACGATTGAATTGTGTCAAATTCAGTTGCAGGCATACCAACAGTGTATCGAGATTTACAACGCCACACAGAGCAAACAGAGCCAATGAAAGACCAAATTGACCGAGCCAATGAACTGGCAGAACGTGAGCGGGAATTTGCCCTTGCAAAAAGACGGGCCAAACCGACCGCTTGCAGTGCCACCTACTGTGAAGATTGCGGCGACGTGATCCCCGAACTCCGTCGCAAACATATTCTCGGCTGCACCCGTTGTGTCGATTGCCAACGGATTGCCGAACAGCGACAAAAAGGCTATCGCCAATGTTAAAACCCGACCGTCTGCGTGATTTGCTCACCCAATCCATCGCCTATTTTCAGCAAAATCCCGACCAGTTGATTTTGCAGTTTGACAACGGCAACCTGAAACTGACCGGCGCAGCCTCACTATCTTTTGAATATCACTACGATTTGGAAGTGATTGCCACCGATTTTCCCTATCACCCCGATGTACTGTTTGTGCCAATCCTTAATTTTGTGCGGATTGAACAGTCGGAACTGCTGCTCAATCCGGCAAATCAGAGCAAAATCACCTTTGAGATTGAACCGAACAACCACAAAACCTATGATATTTACATCAAAATCCCTCTCACCGAACGGGTGATTGTCAAGGAACAGGAAGGGGAATTTACCGCAAAACACGGCAACGAACCGCAACCGACCGAATGGATCCCCCTTGAGCGTTGGCGTTTATACCATTTCGACCGACTGATTTTCGACTCCCAAGCGCAAACCAATGACGATTATTGATACCGTAACCCCGCACCTACAAGCCCTTGTGCAACAACTTAGCCCACAACAACGCAAGGCTCTCACCCGTGAGATAGGCAAACAGCTTGCCCAGTCCCAACGTAAACGCATCGCCGCGCAGAAAAATCCGGACGGCACGCCGTATGCCCCACGCAAAGTGCAAAAGCGAGTAAAGCGTGGCAAGGTAAAACAAAAAGCAATGTTCGCCAAACTCCGCACCGCACGGCTAATGAAAACCCGTACCAACGGGGATGGGGTAGAGATTGGGTATGCGGGGCAAGCCGGTTTTATTGCCGATATTCACCAACACGGGAAGTCTAGCCGTGTCTTACGGCATTTGAACTGGAAAGTAAAATATGACCAGCGGGAATTGCTCGGATTTAGTGGTGATGATCAGGCAATGATAGAAAATATTGTGTTGGCACATCTTGCCTACAATAAAAAAGGCGGTTAAACCGCCTTGATGATTAACTATTTTTAAAGTCTTTTACGCCTTGAAAGATACCACCAATAATGCCGTATGTAACTGAACCGACAAAAGCAATACCAAGAATTGCAACGGATAATAGGCTACCGACAACCATCAATCCAAAGAAGAAGGTAACGAATAAATCAAGCATTATTTCCTCCTTATATTATTAAGCCTAATGATTAGACATTCTGCTGAGTGTGTCAATCTTTTTTTCACATAAAACGGTAAAAATAGATTGTTCACTACAAATTCATAATAGTCTAATTTACACATAGCATCGGATAGAAAATATAATGAGCCAAAATCTTAAACTACAAGTTCTGCTTTCTACGGTCGATAAACTCACCGCGCCATTTCAAAAAGCGACTCAAAAAGCACAACGGCTTTCCCGTACACTTGGAGAAAGTAAGGACGCATTACGCCAATTAAACAGCCAGTTTAACCAAAATGAGAAACAGATTAAAAAATACCGAGATACCCTTAATCCACTTAAAGCACAATTTAATGAAACAAGCCAAAAATTAGAGCGGGCTCGTCAAAAGGCGAAAGCAATGCAGCGGGCATTTTATGATGCTAAAAATCCAACCGCTGAATTTAAACAGAAATTAAAAGAAGCACAGCAAGCAGTGGTTCAGCTACAGCAGAAAAAACAGGCTTTAATTGATCGTACTCGCAGGGTTCGGCTTGAATTTAAGCAGGCAGGCTTTGATGCGAAAAAAATGGCAGTGGCACAAAGTGAATTAAAGCGGAAAATGAAAGAGACTTCCGGTTCAATAAAACAGCAGGAGGAGCGATTAAAACGTCTTAACCAGCAGCAGCGACAGAATGCCAAATATAAACAACAGGCTGAAAAGCTCAAAGCACAGGGGGATCGTGTTGGGCAATTTGGACAAAAAACAATGATGGGCGGTACTGCTCTTTTAGGTGGTGGCTATGCAATGCTAAGTCCCGCCTTAGAATTTGAGCAATCTTTTTCCAAAGTACAGGCATTAACCCGTTTGGATAAGGAGAAAGATGCTGAGAGAATCAAGGCATTGCGTGATCAGGCGATTCATCTTGGTGCAACAACGGCATTTACGGCTTCTGAAGTCGCTGATGCACAGGGGTATTTAGCAATGGCAGGGTTCAACGATAAACAAATTAAAGCTGCGACTCCGTCAATGTTACAAATGTCAATGGCTTCAGGGACAGATTTAGCCCGTGTGGCTGATATTGCCTCGGATATTTCATCAGGTTTTAAAATTCAAGCAGATGATATGGGGCGTGTAGCTGATGTACTAACCTTAACTTTTACCACGTCCAATACCAGTTTAGAAACCCTTTATGAAACAATGAAAGAAGGTGCACCAATTGCAACCGCTGCGGGACAATCATTTGAATCTGCCGCAGCACTTTCCGGATTATTAGGTAATGTCGGGATAAAAGGTTCACAGGCGGGAACGACCTTAAAAAATATGTTTGTTCGTTTAGCTGCACCGCCGAAAGAAGCTAAAAAAGCACTGGATAAGCTAGGAATAAAAACCAAAGATGCGAAGGGGAATTTAAAAGATGTGCCTTTAATTCTCAAAGAGATTATGGACAAAACCAAATCAATGGGAACAGGGGAGCGTTTAGGAATTTTTGATGATATTTTTGGCAAAATCGGATTAGCAGGGGCTTCTGAATTAGTGAGTCAAGCTGATGGTGTCATTCAAAATTACGAAAATATGTTGAAAGATGCCAAAGGTACGGTTGAAAAAGTTAGCACAACGATGACGGATAACCTATTGGGCGATATTAAATCCCTTTCCTCTGCTAAAGAGGATATTGGGTTAGCTATCTATGATACGATTTCAGATGATCTGAGAGAGCAGACCCAATCTTTTACTGTTTGGCTACGTTCTATTAGCCAATGGGTTAAAGCAAATCCGGAATTAACGAAAAGTATTGCACAGGCGACCGCTTATTTTGCGGCATTTTTATTAGTATTGGGTGGTTCATCATTGATCTTGAGTTATGTGATTTACCCTATTTTACGGATTGGATTAGCGTTTTGGAAATTTAGCACAATTCTACTTAAAGTAACTGCCTGGACAAGTAAAGGGTTATTGTTAATGGGCAGAGCCTTTTTAGCGGTAATTCCAAAAATTCTTGCCTTTAGTGCTGCACTACTGACAAATCCGATAACTTGGATTGTATTAGCGATCATTGCATTAATCGCCGTGTTGGTTTTACTTTGGAAAAATTGGGATACGGTTAAACAAGCGTTAGTATCCGGTTGGAACTGGGTGTGCGAAGTATTTGATAATAACCCAATCCTAAATATTTTATTTCCGATTATTCCCTTGATTAGAGGTATTATTTGGTTGATTCAGAATTGGGGGAAAGTCTCCGAAAGTGTGTCAAATTGGATTAGCCAAAAATGGGACGAATTAAAAAATAAAGCAGCAACGGTGTGGGGAAATATTAAAAGTTGGCTTTCAGATGCCCTACAACCGCTTGAAAGCCTGAAAAATGGAGTGCAATGGTTGATTGATAACTTGAGCAAAATTTCTTGGGAAGGCATTAAACAGGGGGCAAAAGATTTAGGTTCGGGGATTAAAAATTATGCCAGTGAAAAAGTTAATCAAGCAGGGCATTACATTAGTGATAAATGGCATAGTGTAAAATCTTGGTTAGGGCTTGATCAAAAATGGTCGGGCGGTTATGCCGGCAACGGTGGCAAATATGAGCCAAAAGGGATTTATCACGGCGGCGAATATATTATGACCAAAGAAGCGACCAGTCGTATCGGGATTGCCAACCTTAACCGTTTGAACTATGGCAAAATGGCAGGACTGGCTGCGTTAGGCTCAACGGTTGCGGTGGCTCAACCAATGGTACAGGTAGATAGTCGCCCGCCAGTGAGTGCCATTAGCCAACCACAAGCGGTCGGTTCGGTGAATCAAACGGTCAATATTACAATTAATGCGGCACAAGGGCAGTCTGAAGCGGACATTGCTCGAACGATACAACGTATTTTGGCAGAAGAACAACGCAAAGCCCAAGCCAAACAACGAAGCAGTTTGCGGGATCGGGGGTAATTGACAGGTCAGTCATTATCTTCTAGTATAACGCTAAAGATGATAGATGAATAATCAATGCGAATTTTTAAAACAAGAGCCTTTACCAAATTTGCCACTAAACAGAATATTGATGACAAGGCTTTGCTTGAAGCGATTGAGCGAGCTGAAAAAGGGTTAATTGATGCTGAATTAGGTGGCAATATTATTAAACAGCGTGTTGCACGGCAAGGGCAAGGAAAGTCGAGTGGCTATCGAACATTAATTTTCTATAAAATCAACCATAATCATTTTTTTGTGGTAGGCTTTGCGAAGAGTAAACAAGATAATATTTCCGAAACAGACTTACACAGTTTGAAATTATTAGCTAAACAATATGAAAGTTATACACCAAAGCAAATTCAGCTATTGGTTGAGAAAGGCGTGTTAATTGAGGTATTTAGTAATGAGTTATAACAGTGAAATTGCACAAATGATTCACGAAAATGCGTTGGACTTATATGATGCAGGCGTAATGGATAAAAAAACATTACAGCAGTTTGATAAATCGTGCTTAACACCGGTGAAAACATTATCACCAGCAGAAATTAAGGCAATCCGAGAAAAAGAAAATTTTTCGCAGGCAGTGTTTGCCCATTATCTGAATATCAGCAAAAATCTTGTGTCTGAATGGGAAAGGGGGGTGAAAAAACCAAGTGGTGCAGCATTAAAACTGCTAACATTGGTACAACATAAGGGCATTAGTATTATTGCTTAGCGAGAGTACAAGAGAAAAGCGACTTCGGTCGCTTTTAACTTATTTGTTCAAAGAACAACGCAAAGCCCAAGCTAAACGCAGTTTGCGGGATCGGGGGTAATTGACAATCACACGGGAAAAATGGACAATGCGATCAGATATTGTCCATTTTTATCAACAGGAGGTCATATGAATGAAAATGCACCTTATATCCGTGAAATTGTGGATAAAACAGCCCAAATTGGTGGTACTAGAGTAGTAGGCAAGACACCGCAAGAGACTAAGCAGAATGTTTTGCACATTTTGAATCAGCAACTTAAACAGACTCAAACGAAACAAAATGTTAGAACGTAAACATATTAAATTTGTAGAAATCCATCGCTTATTCACAGAAATCAGTCTAGCGCTAGGTTTTACCGAACAACAGATTGATCAACACTCTGCAAATTTAGCCGAGTTGATTTCATTGTGGCAACAGCAACAGTTTGTCGAAATTTATATTGAAAATCAAGATAGGCTATTTGGGCGTGCTAAAGACAGTAGCTTATCCTATGGTGCATCGCCTTACTATATTGGTTTATATCACGCCCGTATTAGTTATACTGAAAATGATCCGCTTGTGTTGCTAACATTTGAATATGAAGATAATCCAGAGCAAACAACAGTATCGGTACGTTTTATGGTTGATCACGATACGTTATTTGGTCGGAAAGAAGAAAAGTTTATTCAGCAGAAAATGAAAGCCATTCGAAAACGAATTGATGACTTTATTCAACAGGGTAATCAGATGAGTTGATTATTGGTGAAGTAAGAAAGCGACCACGGTCGCTTTTTGTTTGCCTAAGGTTTCCCTTATGGTATTGCAGGTTCAGCCTGTTTTATATAATATATATTAAAAGTAGATACGTTTAAGGAGGCAAATTATGATAACAGCGAAATTATTTTGGACGGGCAATTCACAAGCTATTCGATTACCGAAAGCCTTTCGTTTTGCCGGTGAAGAAGTTCGGATTGAAAAACAAGGTAATAAAGTGATTATTGAACCAGTCGTCAATAACTGGGATTGGCTAGATGAATTAGGCGAACTTGATCCGACTTTTGTGAGTGCGGTACAGTCAGAACGTCAAACATCGGCACAAGAAAGAGAGTGGAGCTGTTTTGAATGAAATACCTGCTTGATACGAATGCTGTGATTGCCTTACTGAATCGTCAGCCGCAATTTATCGAAAAATTGACACAATACAAGCCGGCTGATTTTGGCTTATCCAGTATCGTGTTATTTGAACTCTGTTTTGGGGCTGAAAAAAGCCAGCGTAAAGCGGAAAACCTTGCTAAGTTGGATAAATTGCCGTTTGAAATTGTGCCTTTTACCGCCCAAGATGCCCGTATTGCC
>NZ_JWIZ01000101.1 GCF_001038205.1 Muribacter muris
TGTTTAAATAACAAGGAGTTTATCAAAAGATGCAGTGGATCACTTTTCGATGATCTTACTGCATCAGCCTGGCGCATTTTTGCATGATCATTAACACCCACGGGCTTTGAGCTGTTTCCAGCCCTCCCGCTCGCCTAAATCTTTGAGTGCCACCGCCTCAATAACCGGTGTAAACAGCCCCTCCGGTATCCACTGCAACACGATAAAACTTTCCGTATCGCTACGCCCGATGCCAATCACCTCCACCACATCAGAGAGCCACTGCGCCCGTTCAGAGAGCAAATCCCCTGTGGCATTATCAAACTTCGGAATAATGCGATATAAGCCCTTAATGCCGTTCTCTGTGCGTTTTTCGATGTAAGGCTGGTTTGTCCGTCTCACTCGTTAAAACACGTTTAGCGTGCGTGTCTGCCACCATTTCCGCTATGCTCTCGCCTTTGCGTGTCCGTTCAACATAATTACCCAACTCTTCCAACAGTTGCCCTGCTTCATCAATCAAGCGGACGGCACTCGCTTTGGTTTGAGTGGCAAGCTGGGAACACATCAGCGTGATAGCGGTTTCGGCTAACGGCTCGCCGTGATTTGCCCGCTGAATAGTGATGACTTGCGCGGTGGCGGGGGCGATACGGTAAGCGGTCAGATTAGCCAATTCTTTTGCAGACAGCACAATCGGGGGGATTGCTCCCCCTGTTGGTAATAGCTCGTCTAAGGCGATTTCAGCGGCGGCACGCTCGGCAGTCGGCAAGCCGGCAAACTCCCACGCTTGCGAGCCTGCCACAATCGCAACCTCCAACGCATCGGCAGCTTGTTTTTTCAGGTTCGGCGCAGAAAGTAACTTAGTCATTGTCTGCCCCCAAATAATAACGGGCAAGGCTCAAATCCGCCAACGGTCGCACTTCTGCGGTTAAAAACGGTAATGCCACGCTAACGCTTTTCATCACCTTGTTTACCTCTTTTTCGGTCGGGAGTACGGCAAATAAGGCTTCACCGAAAAAAACGCCAAAGGTTTTCGTTACCACAATCGCATAGCCTGTTGCCGGCACATCGCCCATCTGCAACAGTTCGCCCGTCTGCTTGTAGTGGGTGAGCTGATAATCTTTCGCCTGTGCTTCACTGGTGGCAATGCGGTGAATGAAATTCAGGCTCAAATCAGAGGCAATCGGCACGTTCTTCACCAGTTTATAGTGTTTCATCGCTGCCCCCTTGTAACCCATTATCAAAGCCTTCGCCATTATTTTTTCCGTCTTTCTCGCCTTTTTTGTAATCGGAAGTTATATCCATCATTTTGGTGATAGCTTTGCTGTCCTCACCATTCATCTTATCAGCCAGTTTTTGACCGTTGTGAATAGCTTGCTCTATCGCCGTTTCAAGCTCTGCCGGTATCGGGTAGTCAGCTTCAAGATATGAATTACACATCATTGCCCCCTTGTTTTTCATTTACAAAATAAAAGCCCGTGTTTGCCGCTTGCTCGGCTTTATCAAGGAAGTGTTGGGCTGCACCGAGTGCATCTCGGATAATGCTTGTTGCCGTATCAACCCCGTTGAGTTCATCGCCGTTGTGCTCAATCAGCTTGATAATCGCTTTCGCATAGGTAAGAGAATAGCTAATTTCACCGGCTTTCTGCATTGAGATTGCTTTATGGGTGTTAATGATCATGCAAAAATGCGCCAGGCTGATGCAGTAAGATCATCGAAAAGTGATCCACTGCATCTTTTGATAAACTCCTTGTTATTTAAACA
>NZ_JWIZ01000102.1 GCF_001038205.1 Muribacter muris
AAAATCACATTAATGGTATTGAACATTTTTGGAGTCAGGCGAAACCCGTGCTGCAAAAATACAACGGAATAAACCGAAAAAACTTCCCCTTATTCCTGAGGCATGTGAATTTCGGTTTAACTTTGGGATACCAAAAGCACAACTAAACACGTTACGCAAATAGTGTGATATTTAGGGCTAATCTACTACAGCCCCAAAAATATTTAGTTTAGAACACTAAAGGTGGTGTTGGTAAAATTTTTTGATATACGGTTTATCCCTTGAGTATACTATTTCGCATTCAGAAAAAGATGCAGCAGTTATTGACGTGTGCCCCAGTTTAATGTATCTGGAATTATTCTTGGAGGGAGTGGTACTGGTGAGGGTAATTTAGATAAACTAAGAAATAATGAACAAACTATCGCTGGGTATATTAAAGATAGATTTAATAAATTCACTTATTCCTATCAATCCTAAGTAGTAATGTACAAGAAAATGTATTGAACTCAAAAGTTTGTTGCAATCGGTAAAAAAGGATAAAATACCGCAATTTTAACGCTTTTTATTTCTTATATTTCAAGGTCGGACAATGAAAAAACACCATATTCAAACCCTTATTCCAAAGCAAGATGTGCAGCAGCGTATTGAGGAATTAGCCAAAGAGATTAACCACTATTATCAGCATAATCATTGTGAGAGCCTTGTGGTGATTGGGTTGTTACGAGGGTCGTTTATGTTTATGGCGGATTTAGTACGCCGCTTGGATTTGCCAGTGGAGGTGGATTTTCTGACGGCTTCCAGTTATGGATTGAGTACTGAATCCAGCCGTGATGTGAAAATTCTGAAAGACTTGGACGGCGATATTGCCGGAAAAGATGTGTTGATTGTCGAAGACATTATTGATACCGGCTTTACCTTGAGCAAAGTGCGGGATATTTTACGCCTGCGTGAGCCGAAATCCTTGGCCATTTGCACATTGTTGGATAAGCCTTCCCGCCGTGAAGTTGATGTGCCGGTGGAGTGGATAGGCTTTGCGATTCCCGATGAATTTGTTGTCGGTTACGGGATTGATTATGCCCAACGCTATCGCAATTTGGATTATATTGCCAAAGTGGTGCTTGACGCCTAATTGTCAAAAAAACACGCTAAACTAACCGCTTGTGGTATGCAACTTCAAGCGGTTTTTGTATTCTAACGGCTATCAAAAACGGAGGGATTATGTGGAAGAAAACCTTAGTGTCGCTATTGTTGTTTAGTTCGGCGACAATGGCTAAATCGGAGAAACACAGCGTGTCCGCACCGGCATTGGACGCATTAAAACAGCAGTGGACGCAGGCATATCAACAAGCACAACAAACATTAGTCGCCGAACGGGAACAGTTTCTGCAATTAGAAGCCTTGCTGAAAAATGCTGAAAAGCAGGGTAAATTATCCGATCGTGTATTAGCTTTGGCGAAACGTTTAATATCCGATGACTACCCTTTAAAACCGGACGCCGATTGGCTTATCTTTAAGACGTTAGTGGCAAGCGAACGTTTTACGCCGGAACAGTTGGAGCACGAAGTAGCGCAATTTGCCGCCCAATATCCGTTGATTGCCAAGCGTAATCGGTTGGCACAACTGCCTTATACGCACTATTATCAAGCACAGAAATTACCGGAACTGATTGCGTACAGCCAAGCCGTGCCGCCAGAGACAATGGACAATATGTGCCGTGTGTTTGCGGCAAAATTTCAGCTATTAGCCGAAAAAACAGCACTCAATCCGGAAGCGGAGCAGGCTGGCAGCCCGGCAAACGCTTCGCCGGAAATGGCGGAACTGCTGACAGCGTTCGATACTTTTTGGCAGGGTAAAATCGCGCAACAAAATGAGAAATTGGGTGAGGCGGAAGCAAGTTATTGGCGCAAAAATGCGTTTTTGCCCTTGGAATGCGGCGGAATAGAAGCCTATTGGCGAGATCAGGGATTAAAAACGGCGGCAAAAATTCAGCAAAAAGCACTCTATTTATTTCAGTTAGGGGCGAAGCCAGCCTTAGTCTCGCTTAACGAAAATAGCCAAGATCCCGAATTAAACGGCTGGTTGAGCGCGTTGGAAAAACTGCTCGCCGAGCCGAAAAATTTGCAACATTTTGTGCAGAACCAACCGCTTACAGAGGTTAATCGCCGGATCATTGAGAAAGCCTTCCCTGCGTTTGTGCGTACACTGGCAGAACAGATGGATAACCCCAACTTTTCTGTCTATCAAGGCTGGGCGGAAAAATGGGGGCTGAGCGAGGAAACGCAAAAAGCGTGGAAAATGGCGTTTATCAGTCGGGTATTTGACAATCTCGATCCGGCTTTTCAGCTCTGGCGGGACGAACAGTTGCTCGCCTTAAAGGCAGATCAACTCACTGAGCGGCGATTACGCACAGCGATTTTCCAGCAAACGCCGTTGAAACCGTGGCTGGACAATTTAACACCGCAAGCGAAAGAGAAAGCGGAATGGCGTTATTGGCAGGCAAAAGCCGACCCGAAACAGCGAAATGTCTTACTGAATGCTTTGGCAACGGAGCGGGGATTTTACCCGATGCTTGCCGCTCACGCCTTGGGCAAACCTTACACTCTTAATTTACCGTCAGTTGTGTCTTTAACGCCTCATCAGCAGGCACAATTTACACCAGCGTTGGAACGGGTGCGGGAGTTGAGGGCGTTAAAACGTTTTGAGGCAGCGAAAACAGCGTGGATTGACCTGTTACAAGCGGTCAGTTTTGACGAAAAAATTGCATTGACCGATTATGCCAACGGGCAAAGCTGGGTGGATTTAGCGGTGGAAGGCACAATTCAGGCGAAAGCGTGGGATTATGTTCAGCTACGCTTGCCGAATGCCTATGCCCAATGGTTTGATCTGCATTTGACCGATCACAATATCACTAAAACCTTTGCAATGGCGATTGCCCGCCAAGAAAGTGCGTGGAATGCGCAAGCCCGCTCCCACGCCAACGCACAGGGGCTAATGCAAATGTTGCCAAGCACGGCGAAACAGACGGCGGATAATCAGCAACTGCCGTTTAGCGAGCGAGATTTGCTCGATCCGTTTAAAAATATTATGCTTGGCACGGCACATTTGGCGGAGTTAAACGAAAAATATCCGAATAACCGCATTTTAATTGCCGCAGCTTATAATGCAGGAGCGCATCGGGTAAAAACGTGGCTGGAACGTGCCGGCGGGCGTTTGGCAATGGACGAATTTATTGTCTCAATTCCGTTTTTGGAAACCCGTGGCTATGTGCAAAATGTACTGGCGTATGACTATTATTACCAAATACTTCAAGAACAGCCCCAAAAAGTGATGTTTAGTCAGGAGGAAGCATCAAACTATTAGCTATATACAATCGAACTCTAAAAGTATATATTGTAAAAATTTAACTAAGTATACTTAAGAGGTGAATTATGAAAAAAAGCAAGCTAGCAGTAGTAATAATCGGGGCATTTATTTTGAGTGCTTGTGGCGGAGGAGGGAGCGGTGGCAGCTCTAATCCTTCTTCATCCAAAATAAATAAGCCTGTTAATGATTTGGTGGAAAATCCGAAGAAAGAGGATGATACTAAAAATAAAGTACAGGACAAGCCTAGAGAGCCTGATACTATTTTTGGTAATTATGTATTTGGTGTTAGTACAAAAGATTCAGGTATTACATCAATCTCTATATCAGGCAAAGATTTAAATACATTGGATATATGGGGAAAATCAATACCTTTGGCAGATCCTGCTGTTGTTGCAAAGGATGGTTGGAAAGCTGTTGGTTTCAATGGTATAGGTGTTGTTAATGATGAAACGTTATTAAGTTAGGGGCTGTACTAGATAACTAGGGAAATCTAATTTCAGGTTAGAATAATCCCTATGAGAAGAAGTCGTTTAAGTCAGTACAAGCAAAACAA
>NZ_JWIZ01000103.1 GCF_001038205.1 Muribacter muris
CGCCCTGCGGTGCTGCCGTAATGACGATAAATCAGCAAATCAAGGGTATCGCCTTGGATTGCGGTTAAAATCATAATAATTCCGAAATTAAGCCGTTTTCGCCCCGAATTTCCCGCACGGCGAAGTGGTAATCACGGCGTAAATCGCCCGCGGTGTGTTGTAATTCGGTCGATTTATCGTGGCCGTCTTTGGTGCTGTCAAAACTACGGTAATGTTCATACAGTAAGGCGGTCGCCAAGCTAAATACCGCTTGTTTATAGTGATGAACCAAGACGCTTTCGCCGTTAATCCGTTCATCATCACAGTCGGCAAGGGATTGCGCCTGCTGTGCCAGCCTAAACGGTTTCAGGTCTTTATTGACGGTCGCAATGGCATCAATTACCGCACGCTTTAGCCGTTCATTGGTTACTGTGCCGTCAATCCGCATTGCGTTACGCACCGCCAGCAAATATAGATCAGGGAAAAAGCCGTTATTGGTGATGACTTCATCGCCTATCTCGTTCGGATTGAGTGGGGTTTGACTGGAATCAAACCGCTCAACTTTGGGAATACTGATGCTGTTATTCATTGGGCTGCCCTTAAAAGTGAGGGGTGGGGAAATGCAAGCGGTCTGATGATTGCAATATTTTGCAAAGACCGTCATTTCCGCCCCTCGGCTGGCGTGATACGCTCGGTTTCGGCATTTGCCTACTGTTCTGTTTTCTCACTGTCGGTGAGCTTGGCTAATTTCTTTTCTAACCGACTGCGTAACCCTTTTGCACCGCAGTTGCCGTCCAATTCAATCGCACGGGCATAGTAAGCGAGGGCATTTTCCGGCTCACTCTCTTCTATCAACTCGGCAAGTTCCCGCAGTAATTTTGCCCGTACCGGATCCGGCATATCGGCGTCAAACGCTGTGATCAGTTCATTGACCTGCACCAACACATTCGCTTCAAAAGGTTGTTGGGTTTCACGGGCTTTGGTTGCTTTGGCTGCAATCTCTTCCACCACCACACAAGCGGTGGTGCGGTTAAAGTGTTCCGGCATTACCAAGTCGTGAAATAAGGCATAGCGGGCAATCTTGAGCGCCGTATCAAAGGCGTCAATATCAATCGCCCATACCAGCATTGTCATCAGCACCGTATCTTGTGCGCCCGTGCCGGCACTCAACGCACCGTCAATCCACGGCTGATATTCAGGGAAAACCTGCCGTTTAAATGCGATTTTGCGTTCGGTTGATTGCAGTTGTTTCAGCGATCGCTTATGCACATTGAGGGAGGCTAACACCAAGTCGTAGCCTTTTAGCCCCGCAAGGCTTTTTTGCGGGGATTGGGCGGTTTCATTTTCTGCTGTTACTCGGAGAAAATGCGCCCGTGCCGGACTTATTCTGCCCATTTGCTCCCCCTTAGTCGTTCGCCTTGTCTTCCACCTTATCTTCTAAGGTAATATTTTCAATCAAGGCGGTGCAGCCGTAATCTTCGACAATGTAGTCGATATTTTCCGATTCGTAGGTTTCAATACGATCACGCTCCGGCACATCTTTAATATGCTTACGGGTCGTTCCCTCTTGAACATAAATCGCCAAGTTTTCCAGCTTGGTAATCAGAATCGCATTGGCCGGAAAGAACGGCACACGCACCGCTTTTAAACCGCCGATACGTTTTTGCGAGATGATCACATCGGCTGCTAGTTGTTCGGTTGGGGCATTCTCTTTATTGACGATTGGGAAATATTTGTCCGCCAGTAATTTACGGCCGACAATCACGACTAAATCGGTATCATCACGGTGCCATTCGTCAATCAGTTCTTCGGTCGCGTCCATTACCAACGCATCGAGGTTAGCATAACGCTGTCCCTGACCGACTAGCACCTGATTACCCGTGTCTTTGCCGCTCATATTGCGTTGCGGGGCGTTGAGGCGGATTTTCTCTAACCAACCCACGCCGACATCTTGCAACAACGGATTTTGCTGACGATTGCTGGTTGGCGCACGGCTTGTGCCGTTAAAACCGACCATAATCAAGTCGCGTTTTTTCTGTTTGAGGGCAACCGCTGCCACCCGTTTTTGGAAGTCAGGGAATTTCGCCCACATATCCAAACGGGCATAGGTGATATGCGTATCAAAGTTAATCTGTTGGCAGAAGTAGGTTTGCTTGACAAGGCTGGCAATATCCGAGGTTTTACGAGTCCCATTGCCTGTGGTATCGGTTGTGCTAGCAACGGTATTGTTAGAATCTAAACCGAGGGTTTCTCCCTGCTGCTCTTCGGGGAAGACAAAGCTGATTGCGCCCAAAAAGGCGGAACTTTCCCGCAATTTTTCGTAAATGGTCTGCTGTACCGAGGGGGTAACATTAAATTTACGTTGTTCGGATAGCACATTAAACGGCAGATTATTTAATTCCGCTTGGCGTTGTAAATAGGCACTGTATTGTTCAAGGGTTGTTGCTTTCATAATTATCCTTAGGCTTAGTAATCGGTTAATTC
>NZ_JWIZ01000104.1 GCF_001038205.1 Muribacter muris
ACCACTTGTGCACACGAACTGCTCGAAGTTAGGATAACTCATTGATTACATTATTTATGGGCATCCAGCCGGTCGCACCACTTCACACTAAGCCACATACTCACAAAATCCTATATTTTCCGATCAAATACGCTATTTCATTGAAAGTAAAACAATTTTCTTATATTTATTTTTTCCAAATTAACAAAAAATCGCTCCCTTTGCGATCTAGACCGATCTCGTATATCATTGAATTGCACCAAAAACGCACCTTTATTTGCACCACACGCACAGGGAATTTTTATGGCGACTTTCACCAAACGGGCCAACGGCTGGCGAGCGCAAGTCAGACGCAAAGGCATTAGTAAATCGGCAACCTTTCGCACCAAAGCCGAAGCCACTGCTTGGGCACACCAGCTTGAAATGGAAATCAACGCCGGCACTTACAACAACACCCCCGACCTGCCTTTTTCTTATGTGATTGAAAAATACCTTGCCGAAATCACCCCGAAAAAACGCAGCGCTCGGCACGAAATGCTACGTCTCACCCGCTTGCTTGAAATGCCGATAGCCAAAGTCTCCCTACAAGACCTCACGGAAAAGCACTTCCAACAATGGCGAGATCAACGCCTTGCCGAAGTCAGCCCCGCCAGCGTCCACCGAGAATGGTCAACCCTTGGCAATATGCTCAACATTGCCCAACACGAATGGAAATTGATTGGCACCAACTACCTCAAAGGCATTCGCAAACCGGAAACACCCAAACCCCGCAGCCGCCGTTACACCACGGGCGAAATCAACAGCCTGATTTACGCTTCCGGTTTTTCGTGGAACAAGCCACCGGAAACCGCCACCGCACGGGTCGGCATTGCCATTTTATTTGCGATTGAAACCGCAATGCGGGCCGGCGAAATCGTCAATCTGACGTGGGAACATATTCACACTGAACGCCGCATTGCGCACCTGCCTCAAACCAAGAACGGCTACGCACGAGATGTCCCGCTTTCAACCACCGCCCTCAAATTGCTTGAAAAACTTGAGGAAGTCGCAGACGGCGAAAGTGTCTTTCAGCTCACCTCCAGCAATTTAGATGCGCTCTTTCGTAAGCTTAAAAAACGGGTAATGTTGGACGATTTACATTTTCACGATACACGGAGGGAAGCCCTTACACGGCTTGCAAAAAAATTATCGGTAATGGAATTGGCAAAAATGAGCGGGCATAGGGATTTATCTATTCTGCAAAATACCTACTATGCCCCTGATATGTCAGAAGTGGCGAATAAATTAGACTAATTAAAGCGAGGCTTTTTTCTTACGGTACTTTAACGCAAACTGCACTACCTCACCGGATACATACAGATTTTTACTGTTGCCGCCGGTACGGGATAACGTATCTACCGGTGCAGGAAAACGCGGATCCACCACAATCCACCGCCGTGCGTGTTCGGTACTAACCTTAAAATAATCCGCAATCTGCTGATTACCCCATAACTCTCGGCTATGCTCCGATAACTGCTGTTCTTTGAGTAGGGCTTCCACCGCACATAATTTTGCAAAAAGTTGCTCATTACTGACCGCTTGTTGTGTTTGTTCCATTACAAATTCTCCTCTTTAATCAATACCTCATCTTTAGGTTTACGTTTTGCCACTTTTTCGGCATAGCGCTTGCGTCTTGCAATCGCTGACGGTTGTTCTACATAACAGGCTTTACACCACGAATGTAATCCCCATTTACCCCGACTTTGTTTGTAGAAAAATTCCGTATCTGCCGGATATAAATCACGGCATTTACTGCACTGAATTTCCACGCCGAGTTCGGTTACTTTGAATTGTCTTGCCATTTTTCCTCCAAAAAATTGACTGGGGTTTTCTTGATTGCACCGCAGAGACTGCACGATCGGGTATAGACAAATTCTGAGATTATGCCCGATTCCTGTGCAGTGCTAATGTGAATTACTTTCCATTTGTGGCTGCACGGCATAAGTTTGACTCTTCCGCATTGGGTACATTTGATTCTGTCTTGATCAAATCGGGCGAAGGAATGCCCTTTAAATAAACATTTCAGCATAGTTGCTCCTAATGAAAGTGTGTTTTGGGGATTTTTTCTTCAATGAGTTGCCCTCGGCTGTATCTGAGATAGATGCCGATTTGCTCGTTGCTGTAAATTGGGAGATGTTTTCCGTTTAATAAATCATCAATTTGATATTCTGTGGCTCTCCCTCGGATTAAAATAAGCTGATTTTTTATTCGCTCTCTTAGTCTTGGGTCAATGTCTGATGATTTGTTTGTTTTTTGAACTGGTACAGTTACTGACACAAGTCCAAGGGCGGCGTTGCCGCCTATTTCTGCCTCGCTATGCTCGGCGGTGGCTGATTGCCCATTGATGCCGAAAAGCCGTTGCTGTTTGAGTTCGTCCCAGTTTGCCGGCTTGCGACTGATTATCCACTCTTTCAAACGGGTTTCGGTGATCGTGCCGTTGAGTTGGTTTGTAATACCGTTCACTTTTTTGCGGGTTTCTTTGTATTTATTTTCACCATACACGGCATAGTGCAGACGGGCTTTGAGGTCTTTCCGCAGTGCCAACGCCCCGCCTTGATAGACGGTATAAGCCGCCCAATCGCCGAGGTCGGCAATCATACGAAGGGTGTCGATAATCTCGTCATCTTGCACAATGTCGCCCAGTTTGCGGACTTCCCGCCAAACGCCGACACTTGCCCCGCCGATTTGTTGGAACTGGCGAATGCCCCACGTTGATGCCCACGCTAACGCACGCAGGGCAGCGATTTTGCTGTCGTTGCCGGTTTCATCGGATTTGAGATCGTCCATTGCGTAACCGTCCACGTTTTTGGAAACATATTTGGCAAGGTATGCCGCCCCTGACCCTTTTTTACGATCAATGGTTTTGAAGGTGCAACGGTGCTTTCTTGCCCCTTTTTCTGTGCCGTCTTCTTCTAGGGCGTAATGCCAAAAGACCCGTTTTAAAGCTCGGATATGTTCAGGGCGGGCATAAAGGAGCAAATGCCAGTGTGGTGTTGCATCGTGGTGCGGTTCGGCAACCCGAAAGCCATAGGTTTTGATGTGTTGGCGATTGAGTTCGGCACGGATTTTTGCCCATACGCCGCATAAATATTGTTGGGTTTGGTTGGGTGATGCACCGTTCCATTTCGGGTTCACGCCGCCGTTTTCTAACATTGCGTGATATTTGGACGGCGCAGTCAGGGTGATGAATAAGCCCTCATCGCCATTATGTTCGGCGATTTGGTCGAAGCCGTTCATTCGGGTCATCAACTCGATGCGTCGTTTTTTCGGGTTACTGCTGGATTTCAGCCAAATATCCAGTAGCTCGGTTTGTTCTTCCTCATCTAACAGGTTGGTGATGATGCTGTTTTTAATAAATTCGTAGTTGGCTTTGCGCTGTGCCTCAAATGCCGATAACCGTTCGCAACTGACATAGCCGCCGGTGGCGATACTGACCATTCCGACCGCTATTGCCAAATGCTCTTTCATTCGGATCGCCGCCCGTTTGAGCTTATTCAACCAAAAGGTCGGACAGGCGAGTTTTAAAAAGCCGGTTTCTAATTCTTCTTTGGTCAGTAGCCCCTTTCTGCCTTTTTTCGCATAGGGGGCGTTGATGTGATAGCCATCACAGAGTTTGATTTGCGCTTGGTAGAGTTCGCTTACTACGGCACGGGCGGTGTCGGCATTGGTGGCTTTATGTTGGTGCTTTATGCAGTATTCATCTTGCATTTGCTCCATTTTAAAGGCAAGCGTATCGGCGATTTGCTTTAA
>NZ_JWIZ01000105.1 GCF_001038205.1 Muribacter muris
TTGCCCCGCTATAATGAAGCTGATCGTCTTCCAACCAAACTTCACCGCCGCCCGTGATACTGGCACTAATACCCTCAATATGAGCCGGGTCGGTGAGGGCATACCAACCCGCTCCGTGCGTGGTGGCAATAGGCTGCCCTTCTTCGTCAGTAGTGAGCGCCGGGTCATCAAAACGCAGTTCGTTAAGATTGAATTGTTTTAGCATATTATGTCTCCTTTAAGTCATCTTGGTGTGCGGTAGTCTGCACTAAGCGGATAACTGCCATTGTGCGACTTCCGCTTCGATATGTTGTAATGCATCAAGGGTCGTTGCCTCTTTTACCCGCTTTTCAAATGCTTGTTTGACTGACAGCATTTGCCCCATCATTGCGGCAAAATATTCAGCCTTTTGAATAATCCGCCCGCATAAATCTGCCATATCTTGATAGTTGCCGACCATTGCCGAGAGCATCGGCGTTGGGGTACTGTTATCAGCCAACCACGCCCGCGCTTCTTGTTCTTGACGGTAGAAACTGTCAATCTCCGTTTGCGGATAGCTCGCCAATTTTGCCGCTTTCAAGCGGTCGGTTTGGTCGGAAATTTTGCGAAGTAGGCGGGCTTTCTCCTCATCGAGCATTATCAATTGCTGCGTTTCATCGGCGACCCATTGCACCCCATTCCAAGTGTGGTAGGCACTCGGCGTAGGCTCAATCAGCCTCGGCTGCCCGTTTTCATCGCTGACGATGTGTTTACCGGTCGCTTGTCCGTTAAGTAATTCAAGATAAACTTCATCTGAAATAGCAACGGCTTCTTGGGGTACATCACTAAACCGGTCATCGTAAAAGCCGTTTTGATAATAAAACATTGTCATTATTTCCATCTCCCGATTGCTAAAAATTGAACCGCAATGTCTCCTTGTCGGTTTTGCCAAAATTCTTTTAATTGGTAGGCACATTGCGTGCCGCTACTTTGCCATTTATAAACACTCACCACACCGCTCCAATCATTACTAGCCGATTTATAGTGAATTTGTGCAAAGGTCATTGGCACTTGTGAGAATGCGACCGCCCAAGTAAACCGTTTGACCTCGTTATCTTTGCCGCCTATATCGTGTTGCTCGACAAAATAAGTCTGAATCATTGTGCCGTCAGGGTAACGGCGGATTTCAAAGTTACCGATTTTTTGATAGGTGAAATCTTCAACTAATGCCGTTACACCGCTTTTTTCCGGTGTGGTAATCACATAATGATTTGCCCCACTTTCGGTGTTTCGCCGGATAAGCGCAAATCGGTTATCGTTGCTTTCTATCAACATTCGGTCATTGCGTGTCGGGCGGTCAATCATTATGCCGCCATAGTTATTCGCGGTGGCTTTAAGGTAACTGTCGCCCCAATGATTAACTTTGTTCTCACCCACGTAAATGTCTTTATTCGTATAAACTTTGTCGGCTTGCAGACTGATATGGGTATTATGTCCATAGCTACGTAGCACAATATCGTTACTTGTGCCGTTTGCCGTGCCGATAAACCAGTTATTTGCGCCGTTGCGTTTACCCCGCACAAAGCTCTCTGCCGCATCAATCTCTAATGCGCCGGTGAGCGTCCCGCCTGTCCGCTTAAGGCAATCCACCCCGTCAACCTGTCGCCATTCATTCCAACCTTCCGAACCTCGACCCCGCACATAGATTTGGTTACTTTGGAAGGTCGTATAGGTTTGCTGCACTTCATAGGCGGACGGCTCGACACGCAGGGTACCGGCTTGATTAACGGGATAATTGTTAGCGGTGGTGGCATTACGATTAAGCGATTGACGGTAAAGACCGACCTGCATCACATCGTTTAAATTCTCCTGTGCAAGCGTACCGACCTTGAAAATACTGTCGGTCAGCACTTCAAACGGTTCTGCCCACTCACTCATATTTTTGGCCTGTTGAACCATAATGCGACCGGCTGCAATCCCGATACGGTTAATTGCATAACTCCCCGATGCCTCCGACCAGCTTTTGTTAATCATCATCCAGCCGTTACCACTGCCGTTAAGTAGTGCCTTAGTGGATAACCCCATCACACTTTGTTCGGATAATTCTGAAGGGCGTGCATCTTGATAACTTACCGAACCGCCGGCAATATTTGAGCGCAGATT
>NZ_JWIZ01000106.1 GCF_001038205.1 Muribacter muris
GTATTTTCAAGGTCGGTGCGCTTGCACAGGAGAATTTAAACGATGTGATGCAGGTCGGTCTTTACCGTCAATCGCTTAATCGTAATGCCACCACCGCTAACAATTATCCCGTTAATCAAGCCGGTACCCTGCGTGTCGAGCCGTCCGCCTATGAAGTGCAGCAAACCTATACGACATTCCAAAGTAACCAAATCTACGTGCGGGGGCGAGGTTCGGAAGGTTGGAATGAATGGCGACGGGTTGATGGAGTGAATTGCCTTAAACTGACGGGTGGGACGCTCACCGGCGCATTAGAGATTGATGCGGCAGAGAGCTTTGTGCGGGGTAAACGAAATGGCGCAAATAACTGGTTTATCGGCACGGCAAACGGCACAAGTAACGATATTGTTCTACGTAGCTATGGACATAATACCCATATCAGTCTGCAAGCCGACAAAGTTTATACGAATAAAGACATTTACGTTGGTGAGAACAAAGTTAATCATTGGGGCGACAGTTACCTTAAAGCCACAGCGAATAACTATGGCGGCATAATGATTGACCGCCCGACACGCAATGACCGAATGTTGATAGAAAGCCACGATAACCGATTTGCGCTTATCCGGCGAAACACCGAAAGTGGGGCAAATCATTATGTGATTACCACACCGGAAAAAAGCGGTGTAACGGCATTAGTTGAAGATTTCACCTATCAAAAAACCGGTAATTTTGAAATCCGCCGTTACCCTGACGGCACAATGATTCAGACGTATTTTATTGAGCAAAACGACATTGTGCCCCAAGGAAAAGATTCAGGCATAAAGCGTTTTAATTGGGCAGTTGCGTTTACACAAACACCAATGGTATTTGCTCAAATTGATTATAAATCAATTAATAGCGATTGGAGTGGTGTGGTGAGTGTTTATAAATGGCAAAGCAACGGCGCACAATGTGTGTATCAGTTAAAAGAGTTTTGGGCTAACCACCAAGGGGATATGGCAATTCAATTTTTGGCTATCGGGAGATGGAAATAATGACAATGTTTTATTATCAAGGCGGCTTTTATGATGACCGGTTTAGTGATGTACCCCAAGAAGCCGTTGCTATTTCAGATGAAGTTTATCTTGAATTACTTAACGGACAAGCGACCGGTAAACATATCGTCAGCGATGAAAATGGGCAGCCGAGGCTGATTGAGCCTGCGCCGAGTGCCTACCACACTTGGAATGGGGTGCAATGGGTCGCCGATGAAACGCAGCAATCGATAATGCTCGATGAGGAGAAAGCCCGCCTACTTCGCAAAATTTCCGACCAAACCGACCGCTTGAAAGCCGCAAAATTGGTGAGTTATCCGCAAACGGAGATTGACAGTTTCTACCGTCAAGAACAAGAAGCACGGGCGTGGTTGGCTGATAACAGTACCCCAACGCCGATGCTCTCGGCAATGGTCGGCAACTATCAAGATATGGCAGATTTATGCGGGCGGATTATTCAAAAGGCTGAATATTTTGCCGCAATGATGGGGCAAATGCTGTCAGTCAAACAAGCATTTGAAAAGCGGGTAACAGACGCAACGACCCTTGACGCATTACAACACATTGAAGAGGAAGTCGCACAATGGCAGTTATCCGCTTAGTGCAGACTACCGCACACCAAGATGACTTAAAGGAGACATCATATGCTAAAACAATTCAATCTTAACGAACTGCGTTTTGATGACCCGACGCTCACTACTGACGAAGAGGGGCAGCCTATTGCCACCACGCACGGAGCGGGTTGGTATGCCCTCACCGACCCCGCTCATATTGAAGGCATTAATGCCAGTATCACGGGCGGCGGTGAAGTTTGGTTGGAAGACGGTCAGCTTCATTATAGCGGGGCAA
>NZ_JWIZ01000107.1 GCF_001038205.1 Muribacter muris
TGTTTAAATAACAAGGAGTTTATCAAAAGATGCAGTGGATCACTTTTCGATGATCTTACTGCATCAGCCTGGCGCATTTTTGCATGATCATTAACATATTAACTGATGCTTTTCATTTTACAAGCTTGAATGTTGGTGTGCTGACCGTTTAGCAAGTCCGCAATATACTTGTTTTTTGTATTCTAGAATAAGGTGTTTGACCTATAGGATTTCCTTTTTCGTTGTTTAGGCAAGTAAATTAGACCATTATGGGAGAAAAATGATTAACAAGCGGTTTGATTTCTTGATTTTTTGGAAAAATTAAGGCGGGTAAAATGCCCGCCTTGTTTATTGAAATTAGTTACGTTTAACCGCTTCGACAATCTCTTCGGCGCAGCGTTGGGCGAGTTCGCCGTCTTCACACTCCACCATTACCCGAATCAGCGGTTCGGTGCCGGATTTACGCAATAAAATCCGCCCTTTGCCGGCTAAGCGTTGTTCTACTTCTGCGGCAACGGCTTTCACTTCTTCGCTGTCGAGCGGATTTGCACCGCCGGCAAAACGTACATTGAGTAACACTTGCGGGAATAACGGCACGGCTTTAGCAAGCTCGTTCAAGCTGAGTTTATGGGCTGCCATTGCGGCTAACACTTCAAGCGAGGCGATAATGCCATCGCCGGTGGTGTTTTTATCTAACACGATGATATGACCGGAATTTTCACCGCCCAGTTTCCAGCCTTTCGCTTTGAGCTGCTCTAGCACATAGCGGTCGCCCACGTTAGCACGCACAAACGGAATCGCAAGCTGTTTCAGGGCAATTTCAAGACTCATATTACTCATTAACGTGCCGACTACGCCGCCTTGTAATTTACCGGCACGCAGTGCTTCACGGGCAAGGATAAACAGAATTTGGTCGCCATCCACTTTATTGCCTAAGTGATCGACCATAATTAAGCGGTCGCCATCGCCGTCATAGGCTAAACCGACGCCCGCCCCCACTTCGACCACCACATTTTGCAGGGCTTTAATGTCGGTTGCACCGCATTTTTCATTGATATTCAAGCCGTCAGGGTGTGTGCCGATTTCAATCACTTCCGCCCCTAATTCACGCATCACATTTGGGGCAATGTGGTAGGTTGCGCCGTTGGCACAATCCACCACGATTTTATAGCCGTCCAAACTCAAATGTGCCGGAAAGGTGCTTTTACAAAATTCGATATAACGACCGGCAGCATCGTTGATACGGCTGGCACGCCCTAATTCTGCGGACGCTACGCAATCCATCGGTTGATCGAGCATCGCTTCGATCGCTTCTTCCACCTCATCGGGCAATTTTTCACCTTGAGCGGAAAAGAATTTAATGCCGTTATCGTCATAGGGGTTGTGAGAAGCGGAAATCACAATCCCCGCTTCGGCACGGAAAGTGCGGGTTAAATAGGCGATCGCCGGTGTCGGCATCGGGCCGGTGAACGCGGCGGATAAACCGGCTGCCGCCAGCCCCGCTTCCAATGCCGATT
Source organism: Muribacter muris (assembly GCF_001038205.1). Taxonomy (GTDB): domain Bacteria; phylum Pseudomonadota; class Gammaproteobacteria; order Enterobacterales; family Pasteurellaceae; genus Muribacter; species Muribacter muris. The sequence goes on from NZ_JWIZ01000107.1 coordinate 1,497, forward strand.
CCAACATATAGCCGGAAATACGGGTATCTTTACCGATTAATACTTTTTTCGAGCCTTGAGTCGCCAAGACTTTACCGGCTGCCCAGCCCAGCTTTAATGCAAAATCGGGGGTGATTGGATATTGTCCCACTTTACCCCGCACGCCGTCCGTCCCAAAATATTTACGTTCTGCCATAAAAATCCTCAATAAAAAAGCCAACTTAGCTTAAACGGCGCTATGTTAGCGTTTATTAACAAAAGTTGCCAGTTTTCCTGACATTTTTCTAAACCCAACTAAGATAATCTAAACAAATAAAACGAGATAAATTAGGGAGAATGTTAAATTAGGTTGTAATAAGTGGAATTAAAAAT
>NZ_JWIZ01000108.1 GCF_001038205.1 Muribacter muris
AATCAAATTATTTCAATAGGTTAAAATCCGGACACACGCAGTGTGCCCCTACAAGCGAACAAAAAACAACTTTGTGCAACTGCTACATAATATTGAAAAAATCTGACGAAACCGACCGCTCGTTTTGATTACGCAAACTGTTCTAACTTTCTTTCTTTTTGTTTGTTTAATAAGAATAATAAATGAATATTCAAACTGTCATTTTATGGAGACGCTTCTTTTCCGGACTGGCTTACACGGCAATGCAGAGCGTCTTTTTTATTTATTTACAAACCAATAAAGGCTTTGAAACCGCTCAAATCGCGGCGGCCTTTTCGCTACTGGTGTTTGCCAGCCAAGCCTTTTCACTGTTTGCCGGATTGTGGGGCGATCGCTTCGGGCGCACGAAAATGATGTTACTCGGCTGCGCAATGGACGCTCTTGCCTATATTTTGTTGGTGATGACCGATCACTACCCGTTATTACTGTTAGCCACCTTTTGCTTTGGGTTCGGTAGCACCCTGTTCGGCACAAACGCACGGGCGTTGTTACTTGCCACCGCAGCAGACAATTACCACGATAAAGCCAAAGCACAGGGGAAATTTTTGCGTATTCAAAGTTTGGCGTCAATGTTTGCCCCTTTATTTGCATTGCCGTTTTTGCATTGTCAAATGCCGGAAATGCTGATTTGGGCGAGTTGTGCGATTGAAGTGGCAATGCTGATATTTATGCTGTTTACGGTGAAAGCGATGCCTTGTAAGGTGCGTTCTAGCCCGTTTCAATTTCGCTACATTAAACAGGTATTGAACAAGCGGTTTGTTTTTGCCCATTTATTGCTATTCATTCCTTTGGCGATGGGGACATCTTTCTATGTGATTTTCCCGTATATTTTCAGTAACTTACTCGATCACCCCGAATCAGTGCCGATCGCCTTTTTCATCAATAATCTCATTGCGGTGTTATTTCAAGGGCGCTTTTCTCGCAAATTGGATTTTGGTGTGGTGAAATTAACCTATATCACGCCGTTATTGGTGATTGCGTTAATCGTACCGTGGTTTTATGTGATTGATTTTCTTTCATTTGCAACCGCTTATCTGTATTTGGGGATTTTTGCGTTTGTCAGCCTGTTTGCGAATACGGCAATGGCAAATATGTTGGTTAAATTGGATAAAGGCGTTAATCAAGGCTTACTGTTCGGCACATCAAAATTGGTGCTGGCAGGCACAACCGCTTTGGTGATGAATGCTATCCCTTTTGTCTTTTTGATTTGGTAACTCAATGAAATTACGTCATATTTTCTTTTCGTTGTTATTGTCTTTAACGGTGAGTGCGGTCGCCGTCTTTCCGGCATTGTACGATATGCGTAATCGGGAGGCGGAGCAGGCGGCATTGGCAACGCTTTACGCACAATTAGTCGCCGCCCTTGAGACGCAAGATCACCAAGCATTAGAACGCCTGATCGCCGATGAATTTGTTTTGACTTTAATTCATAATCGAAAAAGGGAGCGGGTAACTAAACACGAGTGGTTGCATAACCTCAAAAACGGCGATGTGTATTACCAAATGCTGACGGCAGTCAAAGTGCTGCCCATCGGTAAGGATCGGCTGACCGCCACTTACCAACTTAGCGGTTCATTCTTTGGGGAAAATATTCAAGCACTTAGGCTGAAAATGTATTTCCGCACCAAAATGGTGAACGGGCAACGCCAAATTACCCGAATGTGGATTAATCAAGATAAAGCGGCACGGCAGGAGTAACCCGAAATAGCATTTTGCAGATTATGATGGCGAAGTTACCGCTTGCAGCCGTTATGGTTATGCGTGAAACACTTTTCGCCATTGTTGCGGGGTGATTTGATGCTGAACTTTGAAATAGTGGCGGAAAGCGCTGGCTTGTAAGCCGATTTGAGCAGCGATCTGCTCAATGCTTAATGTTGTGCTTTCAAGAAGATCCCGCCCCCGTTGCATTCGAGTGTCGATCAGCCACTGATTGACCGATGTGCCTGTGGCTTTGCGAAAATGGCGGGTGAAAGTGCTGCGGCTCATTGACAAATGCTCGGCAAGGGCATCTATCGTATGGGCGGCGGCGAGGTTTTGGCGAAGGTAATCCAACAACTCGTTGATTGACTGATTAGCGGTTTTGCGGGGTAACGGCTGCTCGATAAACTGGGCTTGCCCGCCCGAACGGTGCGGCGCGACGACCAACAAACGTGCCAATTTATTGGCAATTTTGACCCCGTGAAATTGGCGTACAATCGCCAAGCAACAATCCAGCCCCGCCACCGTGCCGGCGGAAGTAATCAGCCGATCGTCTTCCACATACAACGCATTTTTGTCTAACTTCACACAGGGAAAGCGTTGGCAAAAATCCTGTTCGGCACTCCAATGGGTCGAGGCGGATTTAGCGTCCAACAGACCCGCATAGGCTAACGCATAAGCACCAAAGCAAAGCCCCACAAGAGTCGCCCCCCGCCGATATGCCGATTGCAAGGCGCTGATTAACGCCAGCTCCGGTGGTTGGTTGATGTCGTGCCAACCGGCAATCACGATAATATCCGCAGCCGCCAACAATGCCAAATCCCCATCGGGACGTACCGCAAAGCCCCCCTCTCCGAGTACCCAATCGGTTGATACCGCCGCCGTTTGCCATTCAAACAACGCTTTATCGTCCACCTTGGTGGAGAATACCATTTGCGGTACGGTTAAATGAAAAGGGCTGAAATGGGGGTAAAGTACCATCACGACTTTCGGTAGCATTGATTTATCCGTTTATTCAGGGGACGTAAAATTGACCCAATTCTTGCGTTTTTTGATTAACAAGTCAATTTTTCACGTTTTAGCGGCTCACTATAATAGCCATCAAATCTGACAAGCGGTCAGATGAAATCACATTTTTGTAAAATAAAATTTTGGAGAGCAACAAAATGAAGATGAAAACAACCGCCCTTTTGGCTTTAGGTTTAGCGATGAGTACGTTTGCTAATGCCGAAATCAACTATCAACACGTTCGCAACGCTACTGTAAAAATTCAGTACGGCGGCAGCACCTTTCTTGTTGATCCGTATTTAGCGAAAAAAGGGGCGTACGCCGGTTTTGAAGGCACGTTCAACAGCGAAAAACGTAACCCGTTGATTGATATGGCAGAGCCGGCGGAGAACGTAATCAAAGGCGTTGATGCGGTAATTTTAACCCATACCCACGAGGATCACTGGGATAAAGCCGCCCAAGAGATGCTACCGAAAGATCTGCCTATTTTCGTCCAAAATGCAGGCGATGCGGTGATTGTACGCAATCAAGGCTTCAAAAATGTGCAAGTGGTTGGTAAAAACACCCCGTTTGGCAAGGTGAAGCTGACGAAAACCGGCGGTCAGCACGGCACGGATGAAATGTATGCTACCAATCCGCTAGCGGAATTGGCAGGCGATGCAATGGGCGTAGTATTCCAAACTGACGGGGAGAAAACCCTGTATATTGTTGGCGATACCATTTGGACATACCACGTTGATCACGCCTTGAAAACCTATCAACCCGATGTTTTGGTGATGAACACAGGTTACGCGCGGGTTACCGGTTTTAACGGCAGTTTGATTATGGGTAAAGACGATGTGGTAAAAGCCTATCAAACTACACCGGCTAAGATCGTTGCCGTGCATATGGATGCAGTGAACCACGCAACCGTCAGCAGTGATGAAATTCGTGCTTTAGTGAAAGAAAAAGCAATGCAAGATCGTGTTGCCGTGCCGAAAGAAGGTGAAGTTTTAACATTCTAATATTGACGGCAAGCGGTCAAATTTAGGCGAGAATTTGCAATATTATGTAGCAGCTGCACAAAGTTGTTTTTTATTCACTTGCAGGGACACACTGCGTGTGTCCGGATTTTAACCTATTGAAATAATTTGATTTTTATAAAGGACACACGCAGTGTGTCCCTACATTCTGTTAAAATG
>NZ_JWIZ01000011.1 GCF_001038205.1 Muribacter muris
GGTTGTTAGCTGTTTGCTGTTTGCTGTTTGCTGTTGGCTGTTGGCTGTTGGCTGTTGGCTGTGGGCTGTTGGCTGTTGGCTGTTGGCATTATAACGTTTTTCCTTATAAAATGCGAGTTAAATCAAAGGGTTATTTGGATTTAAAGTGTAAATTTTCCCAAATATCCGACTATAAGCGGTTTGTTTTGAGGGAAAGTTTGGCATATTATATCAACGATCGTAAAAATACGGTACTTGTGAATATGGATTTTAGGCGCACGCAGTGCGCCCCTAAAAGTGATACATTTGGCATTTTCTTTGGCTGCTTTATGAACCGGCATTTTGGGGCTGTTTTATACCACAGTAAGGGCACACTGCGTGTGCCCTTTGCAATAGTATATTGTGGTGCTGAATTTTGGATGTAGGCAGTACCTGTAAGCGAGAAATCCAGAACGCCTTTATTCGTTTTATGAAACGGTTATTTTTTGCGTTCCACCCAATTTCCGTCCAGATAATCCACAAGCCATTTGGTTGCTTTGCCGTCTTTTTCGGAGGTAACGTATTGGCGTTTTTCCTTGCGGCTAAAGCGGACGATTGCCTCGTTGCCTTCCGGATCGTGCTGCGGGGCATCGGCTAAATAGCGTAATTTTTCCGGCAGGCGATCACGGAATTGTGCCAGTTCCGCCACTTTCGGCGCGCGGCTTTCTCTGGATTTCGGGAAATTATGTGCCGACATAAACACACCGCTTGCGCCGTCTCGTAGCACAAAGTAGGCATCGGATTTTTCGCACTTGAGTTCGGGGAAATGTACCGGTTCTTCCCGTGGCGGTGCTACTTCGCCGTTTTTGAGGATTTTGCGGGTGTTATCGCAATTTGTGCAGCCCATATATTTGCCGAAGCGTCCGAGTTTGAGGTGCATATCCGCTCCGCATTTATCGCATTCGACAATCGGGCCGTCATAGCCTTTGATTTTGAAGCTGCCTTCTTCGACCAAATAGCCCTCGCAGTTCGGGTTGTTTCCGCAGATGTGAATTTTGCGTTGCGGATCAAGCACATAACTGTCCATTGCAGTGTCGCATTTCGGGCAGCGTTTGCGTTGCATTAGGGCGTTGGTTTCGGAATCTTCGTCCAGTACATTATGCAATTCCGCTTCGGCGATTAAATTCATTGTGGTTTTGCAGCGTTCTTTCGGCGGTAGGGCATAGCCAGTACAGCCGAGAAATACGCCGGTGCTGGCGGTGCGGATCGCCATCGGGCGTTGGCAGGTTGGACAGTGTATGTCCGTTTCGACCAAATGATTTGGTTTCATTCCGCCTTCCAATTCGTTCAGCTCTGCGGTGGTCAGTTTTTCGGAGAAATCAGCAAAAAAGCGGTTAAGCTCGGCTTTCCAATTACTGTTGCCAGAGGCGATTTGGTCGAGGGTGTCTTCCATATTGGCGGTGAAATCGTAGTTCATTAAATCGCTGAAGGATTCATTGAGGCGATCGGTTACAATTTCGCCCATTTTTTCCGCATAGAAGCGGCGGTTTTCCACCCGCACATAGCCACGTTCTTGAATGGTGGAAATAATGGCGGCGTAGGTAGAAGGGCGACCGATGCCCCGTTTTTCCAGCTCTTTAACCAATGCCGCTTCGCTGTAACGTGCCGGCGGTTTGGTAAAATGTTGGCTCGGATTGACCGCTTGCAAGGCTAATTCTTCGTGAAGACTAAGGGGCGGTAATACTTGATCTTCGGCGGTTTTGCCTTGAATGGCTAATACTTTCGTCCAGCCGTCAAAACGCAGTACACGTCCTTTGGTTTTTAATTCGTAATCGCCGGCGGTAACGGTAACGCTGGTGGAATCGTACTGTGCCGGCGGCATTTGGCAGGCGAGGAATTGTCGCCAAATCAAATCGTAGAGCCGTTCCGCATCTTTTTCCATTCCGCTTAAATCGCCGGATTTCAGATTCACATCAGACGGGCGGATCGCTTCGTGCGCTTCTTGCGCTTTCTCTTTGCTGGCGTAGAAATTCGGTTTTGCCGGTAAGTATTTTTCGCCAAATTGGGTTTCAATATAGTGGCGAGCCATTGTCAGCGCATCTTGGCTAAGATTGGTTGAATCGGTACGCATATAGGTGATATAGCCGGCTTCGTAGAGACGTTGCGCCAACATCATCGTTTTTTTCACGCTAAACCCTAAGCGGGTACTGGCGGCTTGTTGCAGGGTTGAGGTGATAAACGGCGGTTTTGCCTTTGATGAAGTCGGTTTTTGTTCAATATCACTGACAATAAAAGACGATTGTTGCAGGGCTTCGACCGCCTGTTGCGCCTGTTTTTGATTTTTAGCGTGGAATTTTTTGCCTTTGGCGTGGGTCAGCTCAAGGTTTAACGCCCCTGAGGCAGCGTTGGCTTGGGCAAAAATTTCCCAAAACTCTTCCGGCTGAAAGGCTTTGATTTCCCGTTCCCGCTCCACCAATAATTTGACGGCGACAGATTGTACCCGTCCGGCAGATAAGCCGCGAGCCACTTTTTTCCACAGCAGTGGGGAGACCATAAAGCCGACCACGCGGTCTAAAAAGCGGCGGGTTTGTTGGGCGTTTACCCGATCCATATTAAGATGTTCCGGTTTTTCAAACGCTTGGGTGATCGCATTTTTGGTGATTTCGTTAAACACCACACGGCTGAAACGGTCGTCCTTGCCGCCGATCACTTCCCGCAAATGCCACGCAATCGCTTCTCCCTCTCTATCCAAATCGGTTGCCAGATAGATATGGTCGGCTTTTTTGGCGAGGGATTTGAGTTCTGAAACGACTTTTTCTTTACCTGGGAGAATTTGGTAAGTGGCTTGCCAATCGTCGTAGGGGTCGATCCCCATTCGTTTAACCAATGCGGTGCGTTCTTTTTGTGCTTTAAGCTCGGCTTTTTGCTCGGCGCTTAGACCTTTGGTCGAGATCGGTTTGGCTTTTTCGGTTTTTTCGCCGCTACTGCCGGTCGGCAAATCCCGAATATGACCGACACTGGATTTCACCACAAAATCGCTGCCGAGATACTTGTTAATTGTTTTGGCTTTGGCCGGCGATTCCACAATTACTAATGATTTTCCCATTGAGTAGTCCCTAATGAAGATGAAAAAGTCGCATTTGTATGATTTTTATGCGCATTTTAAAAAGAAAGATAAAATCTGATAGATAATAGCAAGGGATTCTAAAAAAACAATATCGAGGGCGGGAAAATCGTGCAACTGTACATAATTTTATCCGGCATTGTGCTTGGCGGTATAACAAGCGGTCGGTTTTTCTTGTTTTTCTGCAATGAGCCAAAAACGATGGGCGTTTTCATATTTAAGTAACCGAACATCTTTATCATAGCGTGAGATTTAAGGTGATACACGGCATCAGCCGTTTTTCCCAAGCAAAATGCGCTTATGTTAAACTAATAGACATTGTGAATAGGGAGCAGATATGGATAAACTCAACGCAATTCAAATTTTTTGCAAGGTGATTGAGCAGCAAAGTTTTACTAAAGCCGCCGAGCAGAGCCAAATGTCGCTGGCAATGGCGAGTAAATTAGTCGCACAGTTGGAGGCGCATTTGAACGTGCGGCTGTTGCAACGTACCACGCGCAAAATTACCCCAACCGAAGCAGGGATGTTTTATTATCAACGTTGCTTGCCAATTCTCGCCGAGCTGGCGGAAACCGAAGATTGTATGCACGATTTAACCACCCATTTGCAAGGCAAACTCACGATTTCCGTGCCGTTGGATTTCGGTTCTCGCTTTATTGCGCCGCACCTCAATGAATTTTTGGCACAACACCCGCAGTTGCAATTACAGTTGGATTTTTCCGATCGCTATGTGGATCTGATTTCAGAAGGCTACGATTTGGTGTTACGCATCGGCAAATTGCAGGATAGTTCGATTATCGCCAAGCGGATTGGGATTTCCGAACATATTATTGTGGCTGCCCCCGATTATCTCGCCAAATTCGGTACGCCACAAACGGCGTTGGCGTTGCAGCAACATCAGTGCTTACTCTATGAAAGTCAAACGGTATGGCATTTTAATGAAAACGGGCGCAGCGTAAAATTTAAGCCGCCGGGCAAAGTGGTGAGTAATAACGGCTATGCGTTGGTGCAAATGGCAAAAAACGGTTTAGGCGTGATTTTAATTCCGAAATTTCTCGTGAAAGATGAACTGGCAAGCGGGGCGTTAGTGCCGTTTTTGCCCCATAGCCAACAGTCGCTTTTGGATATTAGCTTGCTATACCCGAACCGCCGTTATCTTTCACCCAAAGTGAAAGCGGCGATTGCCTTTTTTGAAGGGTTAGTGAAAAAGCATCAAGCGGATCTATAACACGCGGTGAGTTTGGCAGGGAAATTTGCAATATTATGTAGCCGTTGCACAAAGTTGTTTTTTGTTCGCTTGTCGGGACACACTGCGTGTGTCTGGATTTTAACCTATTGAAATAATTTGATTTGTATAAAGGACACACGCAGTGTGTCCCTACATTCTGTTAAAATTTCTATATAATATGCAATCGTTCAAAACCATAAATAAACGGACGCCATATCGGCGTCCGCTAATGATGATTAGAATTTATAATTGATATTCAATCCGTAGAGGTTTGCTTTCGATTTGACTTCAAACACGCCACGACCATCTTCGTTGAAACGGTTTTTCGAGCCTCTTAGATGGGTGAAACCGATGTCGGTTGATAGATTTGGTGTAAAGCGATAAGTTGCACCGAGAGAGTACCAAGTGCGATCCGTATCCGGAATGGAGATGGACGGATTATTGATACTCGCATTTTCATCGTGCGCCAAGCCGGCACGCAAGGTTAATGCTTCGCTGACATCATAAGACGCACCAATTGCAATGCGTGATGAGTCGCTGTAATTTTCCGCTTTGCTGAACAGCACATTGCCCGATTGACCGTACGCTTCTAATTTTTTAAATTTTGACCATTCCGTGCGTTTATAGCTAAATTGCATTGCGAATTTATCGGTTAATTTGTGGTAAGTAGAAATTTCCCAGTACGCCGGCAAATGTAAGGTTAAACGCCCCGGAATGCGTTCGCCGCCTGTTGCTTGGCTAAGCGGTAAGGCAACGCCCATTGCAGACAGTTGGTTGATTAACGGGTTAAATTGCGTTGGGAACGCATTGGAATAATCGCCTTTAAATTTCACATTCACCGCAGAGTGATAAGCCACGCCGATACGGTTTCTTTCATTGATGTCGTAGCTTAATCCGGCGTTCCAACCAAAGCTCCATTCATCACCGCTTAAACGGGAAATTTCCGTGCCGTTTTGCATTTGTGCAAGGGTTGCAGCAGCGGTATTGAGTTGTGCGGCAAGCGGGGCAAGACGTGGGTTTTGGGCGGCAGTATTAAGACGTTGTGCCAAAGCCTTACCGGAAACGCCTAAATGACGAATGACTTCTGCCTGTGAATAGATTGCATTTAAGCCTGCACCAAGACTAAAGCCGTAGCCTAAATTGTAAGCGCCGCTTAAATTCAAGTTGATTGCTTTTAATTCCGTGTTCCCCCCGAAAATACCTGCATTGTAATCCGGATTGTATTTTGATTTTAAGCCGTAATTGACGTTCATTCCGCCCCCGATAGCAAAACGCTCGTTAATCGGTGCAACGACATAGAGGTTAGGAATAAAGCCACGAGGAATGACATTTTTGTGAGACGCATCGGCAAGGGCGACATAGTTGCCGTTTAAGGTTGTTCCCATTGTGCCGGTAACATCGACTTTGCCATCAACTAATACGCCACCAACGGAAATTTCCGTTTGTTTGAATTGGGTCATTAGTGCGGGATTGGTTGCAATAACAGACGCATCGTTTGCCACTGCCGCATTCCCTGCGTATGCCGCCCCTAAGCCTGATGTAGAGACTTCAGCTAACTGGAATGCTGCGGCGTTTGCGCCGGCGGCACTCAAGCTAACAAGAGAGGCAAGGAGGGTTTTGGTAAATTTGGTCATTAGGTAATCCTCTTAGATAATGTAAGCGGTTAGTTGCTCGGCAAAGTATGCAAAACCGCTTTAGCGTTTAAGATAAACGGGCGGCATTCTACGGGGCTAGCCTCAGAAATCAATGAAAATCCGCCGAAACCGACAGTGTTCCGACCAGTTAGACAGAAAAGTTTTAGGGATAATTTGAACTTAGCGGCAGAGGGGAGTAAAATAAGCCCCGTTTAATTTTTAACACATTACGAGGTACAAAATGACTGAATGCAAATTAAATGAAACGCCCGCTTGCTGTTGTGTTGATGTCGGCACGATTATCGATAACAGCGAATGTGCGGTCGATTTCAGCCAAGTCTATGCCAGCCAAGCCGATGCCGAAGCGGCTCTTGCATATTTAACCGAAAAAGCCAGAGCGGCGGAGTCCGAACCGTGCGAGATCAGCAGTGAAATTAAAGCGGTTGAGGGCGGTTATGAACTGGTTGCCCGTTTTGATTTTAGCTGCCAAGCGGAAACGATGATTTTTCAATTATCGCTCAGATAATATAGATAATAGCTATTACAGAGTTTTATAATTTAGATTGGTTGGCTTCTGTGTAGGAAATGTAATAGATATTATAGGATTATAAGCATTTAAGACTTTCCTTTAGGTTTTAGGGGGAGTTTTTATTGCTTGAAAGTGATAGCATTAGGGATTCTACATTGGTAAAATAAAAAATAATTTACTATTGAGAATATAAAATGGTAAATTAATAAGTCTGTTTAATTTTAATTTAATAAGTTATTAGTGGATATTTTATGTCTAATTTTTTTAAAAGTGCAATTTTATTTATAACCTTATTGGCATTGACTGGATGTTCAATTTTACTTCCTTCATCAAATAACCCTATTTTGTTTAAAGAAATGAAAGTAAATGGTTCGGTCTTGGAAGCTGATAAAGCCATAGATGCTTACCTGATTACGCCAACGTTATTAAAGCAGCTTGCTCCAGTAACTGCAGTAGCAAAAAATAATGTTACTTTAGATAGACAAATTGAAAATTATCAGTACCAAGTGGGTGTTGGAGATGTTTTGAATGTAACTGTATGGGAGCATCCTGAGTTAACAACTCCCGCAGGATCATATAGAACAGCGGCTGAGTCTGGTAACCAAGTACACCCAGATGGGACAATTTTTTACCCTTATGTGGGGAAGATTAAAGTAGTTGGATTAACTATAAATCAAATTCGTCAACAGTTAACTAATCGTTTGGCAAATTATATTATGGATCCTCAGCTTGAGGTCAGTGTAGTGTCTTATAAATCTAAGAAAGCATATATTACAGGCGAGGTAAAAACTCCGGGACAACAATTTATTAGTAATATTCCACTAACTTTATTAGACGCTGTAAATAATGCTGGTGGATTATCAGATAATGCAGATTGGAATAGAGTTACGATTACTCGTTCTGGACGAGATGAAATAGTATCTCTTGAGGCTCTTATTCAAAGAGGAGATTTAACCCAAAACCGCCTATTAAATAATGGAGATATAGTTCATATTCCACGCAATGATACTCAAAAAGTTTTTATTGTAGGAGAAGTTAATAAACCTCAGTTTCTTACTATTGGTAGGAATGGTATGACATTAATGGAGGCTATTTCCGCTAGTGGTGGAATTGATAAGTTTGCATCAGATGCCACAGGAATTTTTGTAATTCGTGGTATGAGAGAAGGAAAAGAAACTGCCATTACTAACGAAGGTGAGCATATTGAAAAAATAGCTAATATTTACCAGCTAGACGTTACTAATCCGGTTACATATATTTTAGGTACTGAGTTTTTTTTAAAGCCTTATGATATTGTTTATGTAACAACGGCACCTATTACACGATGGAATAGAGTTATTTCCCAAATTGTTCCAACTCTTTCAGGATTTAACAATGTAACTGAAAGTATGCTGAGAGTAAGGAATTGGTGATGTTTGATAATCTGTTAGTTGTTTGTATGGGAAATATCTGTCGTTCTCCGCTGGGAGAGATGCTTTTAAAAGACGCCTTTCCTAATAAGTTGGTGAGATCAGCAGGTATTGCCTCATTAAAAAGCAATTTAGTGGGGAAGTCAGCGGATAGAATGATGAAGATTGTTGCAGAGAATTACCAGATTGATCTTTCCTCCCATCAGGCTCAACAATTGACACCAGAATTATGTCAGCAGGCAGATCTGATTTTAGTGATGGAAAAGAAACATATTAAGATGATAGAGTGCATATTACCTGGAGTACGAGGTAAAACAATGCTATATGGTCAATGGATTGGAAAGGAAATTCCTGATCCTTATCGTCAAAGCCAAGAAGCTTTTGAATATGTTTTTGACATAATGTTTAAGGCAACAGAGACTTGGAAACAAAGATTAAAATAGGATATACAATGAATAAGAATGATGAATATCAAATTGATTTAGTAAAGTTATTTGGATCTCTATTAGATCATAAATGGCTAATTGCTTGTATTACACTAGCATTTTCATTATTGGGGGGGGTATATTCTTTACTTGTCACCCCTATTTATACAGCAAATGCAACTATTCAAATAGAGAAAAATAGCACAGCATCTATTTTTAAAGATTTTACAAGTATTTTAGATCAACAATCGTATGTGCAAACAGAAATTTCAATATTAAAATCGCGTTTAGTTTTAGAAAAGACAGTTCAAGAATTGAACTTGACTACTCAAATATCGGCTATTTATCCTATACCTTTTATTTCTAAAGCTTTAGAGAGACTATTTGGAGATTATTCAGATATTACTATAGCTGAATTTGAACCAACAAATGAATCTTTTGAACAATTGATTTTAGAGATTGCTCCTGAAGAAAATCAATATAGTCTATTTTCAGATACAGGTGAATTATTGCTGAAGGGGATGATAAATCATAAATATTCTAATAACAATTTTACTATTCAGGTATCAAAATTAAAAGGAAGTATTGGGAAGAAATTTCGTATTTCTAAAATTAGTCATCTTTTATCTATTCAAAAGTTGCAAAAAAATTTATTAGTCAGTGAAAAAGGTAAGCAAACAGGCGTTATTGAGATTAGCTTAAATGGCGAAAATAAAAATCAAATTAAGCAAATTGTCAAAAGCGTTTCTGATAATTATATTTCACAGAATATTTTACGTAGCTCTGAAGATGCTTCTAAAAGTTTAGATTTTTTACAAAATCGTTTACCTGAAATCAGAGAAAATTTGGCTAACTCTGAAAATACTTTAAATGAATATCGTCAGAAAAATAGCTCGATCGATTTATCTTTAGAAACCAAATCTTACTTAGATACTTTAGTGCGTTTAGATACAGATTTAAATGTATTATTGTCTAAAGAAAGTGAAATATCTCAAAAGTTTACTAAGCGTCATCCAAATTATATTTCTTTATTGGAACAGAAAAGAGTATTATTAAGAGAAAAAGAAAAGATCTCTAGACAGATTTCAGATTTGCCAGATACTCAGAAGGAAATATTGAGATTGAGTCGTGATTTGGAAATTGAGCAACAAATTTATATTCAGTTATTGAAAAAAATGCAAGAGCTTGATGTAATTAAAGCCGGCATTATTGGTAATGCTCGGGTTTTAGATATAGCACAGGTAATGCCAGATATTGTATTTCCTAAAAAAATGCTAATAGTTGCTTTATCAACGTTACTTGGAATTGTATTCAGTTTTGCATTTGTGATGTTGAAGATGTTATTTAGACGCACTATTGAAAGTGTTGATGAAATTCAAGAGCAAATTGGGCTTGTGGTATATGGAACAATCCCTTTTTCTCGTGAACAAATTGAGGTTTCAGTAGATAAAATTTATAAGCGGAGTGCCTATCCTTTATTATCGGACTTTAATCCTGCTGATTTATCTATTGAAGCATTGCGTAGTTTGAGAACCTCAATCCACTTTGCAATGATGGAAACTAATAATAATATTATAGCATTTTCAGGTTCCTCTCCATCTGTTGGAAAAAGTTTTATTTCGTTAAACTTTTCTAATATTGCCGCTAAAGCTGGACAAAAAGTATTATTAATAGATATGGATTTACGTAGAAGTTATATACACAAACTGCTTGGGTTAGAGGAATCACCAGGTATTTCTGATATTTTGACAAACCATATTGATTTTAAAGAGGCAATTATAACCAAAAGTAATTTATCTTTTGATATATTAACGAAAGGTACTTTTGTGAAAAATCCAGCTGAAATATTATCCAGTAAGCGAGTTCAAGACTTATTTCAATGGGCATCAAAAAATTATGATTTAGTAATTGTAGATACTCCTCCTATTCTTGCGGTAACTGATGCAGCAATTATTGGGAATTATATTTCCATGGTATTTTTAATTGGTCGTTACGAACAAACAACATTAAGGGAAGTTAAGCTTTCTAAAGAGATTTTTGAAAAATCTGGTGTTTTGGTAAAAGGATTTATTCTTAATGGAATCAAGCGTAAAGCATCTAATCGTTATGATTATTATCAATACGATTATACTTCATGAGGATATATATGAAATTTAATATTAAATATATATATTTAGCATTACTTTTAGTAGCTAAGTTGGTATTTGCGACACCAAAATTATTAACGACAGATCAAGCTCTATTTAATGAGCTAAATAGTTTAGTTAATCGTAATGTGATTAAATTAAACCTTTCAATTTGGCCATTAAGCTTAAGTGAAATTTATTATGCTTTAGCTATGGCTGAACCTAAAAGTCAATCGGAGAAGCTGATTGTTCAATATTTACGTTTAAGTTTAAAAGAGAGACGTGATGGGTTTAGCCTAGAAGCAGAGTTGAATTCTAAATATCCTATACTACAAACAGGCATAACAAATGCTTATGATCAATCTAGATTTTCAGCAATACAGGTATTTGGCTCACAAAATCTTGACTTTCATATTCAAGTGAATTCTTTATCTGGAAAGACGGTTTATCGTTCAAAACAAATAGATTTTATAGGGTCTTATGTAGCAGCAAAAGTATGGAATCAATGGATCAGTATAGGTCAACAAAAGCGATTTTGGGGTATAGGACATACTGGGAGTTTAATTTTAGGTGATTCTGCTCGTCCTATTATTGGTATAAACATGCAACGTGATCTTCAAACTCCGTTTAAAACAAAATGGCTTGCTTGGTTAGGTCGTTGGCAATACCAATTCTTTGGAGGGCAAATGCTGAATTATGAAGGAATGGAATCACCACGAAATACAAAGCTGATTGGAATGCGTTTAAGTATTAGCCCCACTGATTTCTTTGATTTGGGATTTTCACGTGTTATTCAATGGGGAGGGAGAGGGCGTCCACAAAATATGTCTTCATTAACGAATGCTCTTTTAGGTAGAGATAATGTAGGTGATAATATTTCAGAGGAGGAGCCAGGTAACCAGATTGCTGGAGTGGATTTTCGTATTAAGCTAATGCCACTAATACAGTGGCCTATATCTGTTTATGGACAAGTAATGGGAGAAGATGAGTCAAATTACTTACCAACCCAGAATTTCTATTTAGTAGGAGTTGATGGTAGTCACAGTATTTCTCACCGTCAAACATGGAATTGGTATTTAGAAGGCATTGATACTAGCATAGATTTTGGTCGTAGGACTAATACTTATCAACATCATATTTACCGTGATGGATATTATAACCAGAAATTGCCATTAGGGTATCCTCTTGGCTCAAGTATGAGAAGCATTACGTTCGGCTTTAATAGTCATTATCATTCAAGCGATATTAGTGCTGTAATTAAAGATTACCATTGGGGATTTAAATTACTACAAGCTGAAACGATTTTGCCTAAAAAGTCAAATTTAAATAAGAAAACTTATCGGCATATTGAATTAAATTGGCTAGGTGAAATACCCATCAATCAGTACATTAAACTTAAATTAGGGCTATCTTCTTGGTATAGTAAAGTTAAAGAAGATCATAATCAAGTAGGTGTTAGATTTAAAGCTAATATATCCTTTTGATAGATGAGCGGTGAGGCTATTTTGTTAGTTATGAAATCTCACTGCGTTTATACATTTAATCTATATAACATATATCCATCCTTTTTATATCATTAACATTATCTGATTGATTTGTAAATTCTATTTTGTTGATTGGTCTAAAATTCTTGACTAAATTAGTAGGGTATATAGAATTCTAATCAATAACATTCACTTTCTTGAACGAAGGCACAAAGATGAAATTAACGTCAAGAGGTCGTTATGCGGTAACTGCAATCTTAGATATTGCATTACACGGACAAACATTTCCGGTCAGCCTAGCGGATATTTCCGAACGTCAGGCAATTTCCCTTTCTTATTTAGAACAACTGTTCGCCCAACTGCGCCGAGAAGGGTTGGTGCAGAGCGTGAGAGGGCCGGGCGGTGGTTATCAGTTGGGTAAATCGCCGCAAGAGATCACCGTAGGAATGATTATTACCGCCGTAAACGAAAGTGTTGATGTTTCAAAATGCAAAGGCAGTGGAAATTGCAGCAATAACAGCCGTTGTTTAACCCATTCATTGTGGGAGCGGTTAGAAACGCAAATTGAGCAGTTTCTACATACGATTACCCTTGCCGAGTTGGTAGAAGAAAATCGGGATCACGATTGTGAGCAATCCCATTGTCATTCTCGCCACCATATCGATTGATTTATTAAAAAACCTATTGTTTAGTTAGGAGTTAAAATGAAATTGCCAATTTATTTGGATTATGCTGCAACCTGTCCGGTGGACGAGCGTGTAGCGAAAAAAATGATGGATTATATGACCAAAGAAGGTATCTTCGGTAATCCAGCCTCTCGCTCACACAAGTTCGGTTGGGAAGCGGAAGAAGCGGTTGATGTGGCTCGTAATCAAATTGCCGAGTTAATCAATGCCGATTCCCGTGAAATCGTGTTTACCTCCGGTGCAACGGAGTCGGACAACTTAGCGATTAAAGGTGCAGCACACTTTTATCAAACAAAAGGTAAACATATCATTACCTGCAAAACCGAGCATAAAGCGGTGTTAGACACTTGCCGTCAGCTTGAGCGTGAAGGGTTTGAAGTAACTTACTTAGAGCCGGAAGAAGACGGTTTAATTGATTTGGCTAAATTTGAAGCGGCAATTCGTCCGGATACGATTTTAGTCTCCATTATGCACGTCAATAACGAAATCGGCGTGATTCAGCCGATTGCCGAGATTGGTCAGATCTGCCGTGCCAAGAAAATCATTTTCCACGTTGATGCCACGCAAAGTGTCGGTAAAATTCCGGTGGACGTACACGCATTAAATGTAGATTTAATGTCTTTCTCAAGCCATAAACTTTACGGGCCGAAAGGGATCGGCGGTTTATATGTTTGCCGTAAACCTCGTGTCCGTTTAGAAGCGATTATCCACGGTGGCGGCCACGAACGTGGTATGCGTTCAGGTACATTGCCGGTTCATCAAATTGTGGGAATGGGTGAAGCTTATCGTATTGCGAAAGAAGAAATGGCAAGCGAAATGGCACGCATTAAAGTGTTACGTGATCGTCTTTACAACGGCTTCAAAGATATGGAAGAAGTCTATGTGAACGGTTCAATGGAAGCCGGTAAACGTGTGGACAGCAACCTCAACATTAGCTTTAACTTTGTTGAAGGCGAGTCAATGATGATGTCCCTTAAAGATATTGCGGTTTCATCGGGTTCTGCCTGTACTTCTGCCAGCCTTGAACCGTCTTATGTATTGCGTGCAATCGGTCGTGATGATGAATTGGCGCACAGCTCTCTGCGTTTCTCTCTCGGTCGTTGGACAACGGAAGAAGAGATCGACCACACCATTGAAATTGTGAAGAAAGCAGTGGTGAAATTGCGTGAACTTTCACCATTATGGGAAATGTTTAAAGACGGCGTAGATTTAGACGCAATCGAGTGGAATCACCACTAATTTTAGCGATAAAAGTTGGGACGCACAGCCTGCGTCCATATTCAAATTAAGAGGAATTTTAAAATGGCATATAGCGATAAAGTGATCGATCACTATGAAAACCCACGCAATGTAGGCACATTCGATAAAGAAGCGGCAGATATCGGTACCGGTATGGTCGGCGCACCGGCGTGTGGCGATATTTTACGTTTACAAATCAAAGTCAATGATGCCGGTATTATTGAAGATGCGCGCTTTAAAGCCTACGGCTGCGGCTCTGCTATTGCATCAAGCTCATTGATTACCGAATGGGTAAAAGGCAAATCATTAGACGAAGCGGCGCAAATCAAAAATAGTGATATTGCAGAAGAACTTGAATTACCGCCGGTAAAAGTGCACTGCTCAATCCTTGCGGAAGATGCAATTAAAGCAGCTATTGCCGATTATAAAGAGAAAAACGCAAAATAACCGTAACAAGCGGTGAGATATGACCTGTTTTTTGCGAAATAGGTCATAGATAAATAAGGGGTAATTTTATTATTCTTTTTACCCCTTTAGTCTATCTGTTTTACGATTGTTTTATACGGTTAATATAGATAATCATAGTGTTTATCGGGAGTATTAAATTTATTAGCATCTAAATATTAGGTAATACCGATGAAATCAGAAAAATATATTGCACTCTCGAGTATGATTTCTGCCTTGTTAATTCCAATAGTGCATTTTTTCTATTATTTAAGTGATAATGGAGGGGTATATATAAATTTATATTCGTGGAATGATGCAGTTTTATTATTGAGTATTACGGTTTTATTGAGTCTCCCAGTATTGTTTTCTTGTCTTATTTATTTGGGGATTAACTGGAATGCTATAACCGGTTCTGCATTAACCATTTTAGCTATCTATTTGGGGGGATACTTATTTATTATCATCTTATATGAAGATCGATCAGTTGATATTTTGTTACCATACTATCTTATAAGTAGCTCTGGTGCGTTTATAATGTCGAGTATTGGTTATGCCTTATTGAAACAAGAATATATTAAAAAGCCATTTTGGGTCATTGTTTTATCGTCAGGATTGACGTTGTTCGGATTCGGATTGCCATTCTTACTAATGGTTCTTTAATATGTTTTAGGAGAAAATATGTCAATAACATTAACAGAAACCGCAGCTAATCGGGTAAAAACATTTTTAGAAAATCGAGGAAAAGGGATTGGCCTACGCCTTGGGGTAAAAACATCAGGGTGTTCAGGGCTGGCTTATGTGCTTGAATTTGTTGATGTACTTAACGAGGACGATCAAGTCTTTGAACAACACGGCGTGAAAGTGATTGTCGATGAAAAAAGTCTGGTTTACCTCGCCGGCACGGAGTTGGATTACGTTAAAGAGGGCTTGAACGAAGGCTTTAAATACAGCAACCCGAATGTTAAGAACGAATGTGGTTGCGGCGAAAGTTTTAATGTGTAGAGGAAGAAAATATGAACCCGTTTGCACTTTTTGATTTGCCGGTTGCCTTTTCATTGGATAAATCGCAATTATCTGCTCGCTATTTAAGCCTACAAAAATCGTTACATCCCGATAATTTTGCGGCGCATTCCGCCCAAGAACAGCGGTTGGCAATGCAAAAATCGGCGGAAATCAACGATGCGTTGCACATTTTAAAAGATCCGATTTTACGGGCAGAAGCGATTATCCGCATTCATACCGGTGAAGCACAGGATTTAGAGCAAAAAAGCCAAAAAGATATGGCATTTTTGATGCAGCAACTGGAATGGCGGGAGCAGCTTGAAAGCATTGAAATTGCAAAAAATGAGGCGAAACTCACCGCTTTCAGCAGTGAAATCGGCAAAGAAAACCAACGATTACTTGCTGAAATAGAACAAGCTCTCAATGCGCAACAGTGGCAGAAAGCGGCCGAAATCGCCGATAAACTCCGTTTTATCAAAAAGTTAATGGCGGAAATTGAACGTATCGAAGAACAATTATTAGATTAACGATGAAAGATCTAGAACAACTGATTGATAAAGAGAATAGCGTTTGGGCGATTATTCAAGGCTGGTTCAAACAAGCGAATAATCATTATCAAATTTTGCCGAAAGATGTTGAAAATGCCGGCAAGGAATTGGTCGGAATGCAGCTTTCCACCAAAATGCCTTTGGGGGCGGTGGTCTATGAAACCGGCGGGATCTTGGTGGATCACGGCTGGTTACGCTTAATCGGCTCTGGCAGTGAAAAACTACCACGCGGTCTATTTGAGTGGAATTTCGGCAAAACCTTTGAATCTGCTGGTGAACGCCCGCGCTATTTATTGGTGGCTGATGATGCTATCGGCGGTTATTTCGCCGTAAACGGCGGCGGTTTAGGGGGAAAAATCGGAATGATTTACTACTATTCCCCAAAAAAACACGTCTGGGAAAGCATCGGCTTAAATTATTCCCAATTTCTCGGCTGGGCATTAACGGCGGATTTAGCCGGCTTTTACCACGGCTTACGTTGGCAAAACTGGCAGCAGGATATCGCTAATCTTAACGGCAGCCAAGTCATTCACCCTGAAACAAAACAAACACAGCCGATAGAACGACATTACCAAGCCACATTTGCCCCTGATGATATGGGCTATGCGGTAAATTAAGATGAAAGAAATTCAAAGTAAATTAATAAAAGAAAAAATTGGCTTCAGTATAGTATGTTTATATTCAGGTGTAATTAAATTTAATGAATTTAAGCAATGGTTATATAATTTAATAAATAATACAGATGTAGATAAATTGCCTTCATATATTTGGGATTTAATTGATGTAGAAACTGGAGAAAATGCTAATATCAGTCTTATTGTTGATTCTGATACCAATTCAGGCTTAGATGAAGAACAAGAGAATGCTCTAATGGCAATAGCCTTAGAAAGAGATCCAATACTATTTAAAGATTTTGACCCTCATATAACGAAAAAGAAAGCGTTCAGAGCTTTTAAAAGATTTCCTTCTGTATTAAATAGAGTGAAAGAAGAATTTTACTTTATTGAAGAGCTACAAAAAATAAGAGAGAACTAAAATTATATGGCACTACTTCAAATTTCCGAACCAAATCAAAGCCTGGCACAGCATCAAGCAAAATTAGCAGTGGGGATTGATTTAGGCACAACCAATTCCTTAGTGGCGACAGTGCGCAGCGGGCAAGCACAGGTATTGCTTGATGAACAACAAAATGCGCTTGTGCCTTCGGTGGTGCATTACGGTGTAAGTGAAAAAAGCGTGGGGCGCAACGCCTTTGCTAACGCAAGCAGCGATCCGCAAAATACCGTGATTTCGGTGAAACGTTTGATCGGGCGTAGCCTTGAAGATGTGCAACAACGTTATCCCGATTTACCTTACTGGTTTATCGCCAGTGAAAACGGCTTACCGCTGATTCAAACGACACAAGGCAATAAAAGCCCGATTGAAATCTCCGCCGATATTTTAACGGCATTGAATCGGCTTGCAGAACAGCATTTAGCCGGTGAATTGTCCGGCGTAGTGATTACCGTGCCGGCATATTTTGACGATGCCCAACGTCAAAGCACTAAAGATGCGGCACGTTTAGCAGGATTGAATGTGCTACGTTTGTTGAACGAACCGACCGCAGCAGCAATTGCCTATGGCTTAGACAGCGGGCAAGAGGGGGTAATTGCCGTTTATGATTTGGGCGGCGGCACATTTGATATTTCCATTTTACGTTTGAGTAAAGGCGTATTTGAAGTGTTAGCGACCGGTGGCGATACTGCATTAGGCGGCGATGATTTCGATCATCTGATTGCCCGTTGGATCAGTGAACAATCGGGTGTGCAGCCTCAAACCGCCAGTGAACAGCGTGAACTGTTAACCCTTGCCAATCAAGCTAAAGTGGCACTATCGCAAGCGGTCAGTTATCCGCTCGCATTTGCAAACTGGCAGGGTGAACTGAGCCGTTCGCAATTTAATACGCTGATCCAACCGCTTGTGAAACGCTCGTTGCTGACCTGCCGCCGTGCTTTGAAAGATGCGGGGGTAGCTGCCGATGAGGTGCAACAGGTGGTGATGGTCGGCGGTTCAACCCGTGTGCCTTATGTGCGGGAGCAAGTGGGCGAATTTTTCGGGCGTGAGCCACTGGTTTCGATCGATCCGGACAAAGTAGTTGCACTCGGTGCGGCAATTCAAGCGGATATTTTGGTCGGCAATAAGCCTGATGCTGAGATGTTATTACTTGATGTTGTGCCGTTATCCCTTGGGATTGAAACAATGGGCGGTTTGGTGGAAAAAATTATTCCACGCAATACCACTATCCCTGTTGCTAAAGCGCAGGAATTTACCACCTTTAAAGACGGGCAAACGGCAATGAGTGTACACGTTGTGCAGGGTGAGCGTGAATTGGTGGAAGATTGCCGTTCACTCGGTCGCTTTACCTTACGGGGTATTCCGCCGATGGTGGCAGGGGCTGCCCATATTCGAGTTACTTAT
This sequence comes from Muribacter muris, assembly GCF_001038205.1. GTDB lineage: Bacteria > Pseudomonadota > Gammaproteobacteria > Enterobacterales > Pasteurellaceae > Muribacter > Muribacter muris. The sequence continues at coordinate 18,297 of NZ_JWIZ01000011.1, forward strand.
CAAGTCGATGCGGACGGGCTATTGAACGTTACGGCGATGGAGAAATCGACCAAAGTGCAAGCCTCGATTCAAATTAAGCCGTCTTACGGTTTAACCGATGATGAAGTTACCGAAATGATCCGCTCGTCAATGACCAATGCCAAGCAGGATATGGAGGCCCGTCAGCTCGCCGAGCAACGTGTTGAGGCGGACAGAGTGATTGACAGCGTGATTATTGCCTTGAGAGAAGACGGTGAGGCACTGTTATCATTAGACGAATTTAAGCAGATTGAAGCCGAGTTGCAAAACTTGATTAACTTGAAGCAAGGCACGGATCGCCTTGCCATTCAGCAGGGGATTAAAACCCTTGATAATGCCACCCAAGTATTTGCGGCAAGACGAATGAACTTATCCATTCAAAAAGCCTTAGCGGGTAAAGCCGTTGATGAGATTATTTAAAAGACAAGCGGTTTGAAACGGCAAAATTTTTGCAAATTTTCCACCGAATCCGACCGCTTGAGTGATTCACATAAAAGAGGATATTATGCCAAAAATTGTTTTTCTTCCGCACGAAGAATTTTGCCCAGAGGGTATGGTTGTGGAAGCCCAAACGGGTGATAACTTATTGGAAGTGGCACACAATGCCGGTGTGGAAATTCACCACGCCTGCGATTGTTCCTGTGCCTGTACCACCTGCCACGTGGTGATTCGTGAAGGGTTTGATTCCCTCAACGACACCTCGGATCAAGAGGAAGATATGTTAGACAAAGCGTGGGGCTTAGAGATCGACAGCCGTCTGTCTTGTCAATGTATCGTCGGCGAAGAAGACCTTGTTGTTGAAATTCCGAAATATAACCTTAACCACGCAAATGAGGCGGCACACTAATGAAATGGACTGACACCCGAATGATTGCGGAAAACCTGTACGATATGAATCCGGATTTAGACCCGACCACCGTACGTTTTACCGATATGCACAAATGGATCATCGAAATGGAAGATTTTGACGATGATCCGGAAGGTTCTAACGAACATATTCTCGAAGCAATTTTAACCATTTGGTTGGAAGAGTATGAGTAAATAAATAATGGAAAGCTAATATCGAATTGATATTAGCTTTTTGTATATTCTTTTGCCTGAATTTTTATTATAAATGATAGCTGTTATTGAATTTAGGAATATTTGTGAATTGAGTATTTAAGGAGAGAAAAATGACAAAACAACTTAAAATAATTAAAGGAGAAGAGGTTACTTTACTTAATCTCGAAAATGATAAAACATTAGTATTAGTTGCTCAACCTGAAACAGAATATCAAGTATTAGATGAGAATGGGCAAGTTATTCAAAATGTGAAATTGGTTATCAACTCATCTGATCTTGAAGTATATTTAGATAGGGATATTCCTCATATTATTTTAGAAAAATATACTTCTTATTACCCTTATAGCGAAGCCGCTTTTTCATCCGACAGTACGATTTCTTTAACGAAAAGCCAGCACATTATATCTTCTAAAGTCTCTAGTAATATTATTAAATATTCATTTTTTGCCATAGGTATATTAGGCCTGCCTTCAGCGTTAATGGCTTCAAATAACAGAAAAAAATCGGATTTGCCTAAAGAAAAAAATAATAATTCTAGCGATAATGCAGTTACGGTAGAACATATTGATTCCAATAAACAGCAATCAGACGTAGAGAATCAGTTGAAGCCGAATGCAGAAAGCAGTCAGTCAGCAGCGGAGAAAGCAGTAGAGCAAGAGACGGAACAGGTTGATGTGCTGACAGGCATAACGGAAGAGCTGACGGTAGCGAATCCGGATGCTCAGACAGAGAACGGTGATAAGCCGGAATCAGAGACGGCTGAAACAGTAGAGGAAACGCCTCAGCCTGCAGTAGCGGAAGAGGCGGAGAAAGCGACAGAACAGATTGATGCTCCGACAGGCATAACGGAAGAGCTGACGGCAGCGAATCCGGATGCTCAGACGGAGAACGGTGATAAGCCGGAATCAGAGACGGCTGAAACAGTAGAGGAAACGTCTGTAGAGCCGACCCCGTCAGAGTCTGTACCGAATCCGCAAGAGCCGAGTGAAGAAAGTAGTAAGCCAGAAGCATCGGAAGAGGCGGAGAAAGAGGCACAACAGAGGAGCCGGCGGCAG
>NZ_JWIZ01000109.1 GCF_001038205.1 Muribacter muris
AGGCGGGGCATCAATGCCCGTGGTCTGCAATGCGTGTTTGTCGAAAAAGTGTTTCGGCTCATTCCCTGCGCGTTGTCGGATAAGGTTATCCATTGCATCATACTGCTGACGCAACTGAAAACCCTGCGGGGCGTAACGGGCAATTTCATTGCCGTTGGCATCGTAATCGCAAAAAAGTTGCGGTATCTGACCGCTTGTTTCACTTTTCCCGCTCTGTTCGGCAGGCAAATCCAGTTGCACCAACTCACCGACCCGATTGTAACGGTAAGTGGTGGTTAGGGTGGCGGTTTTGCCCTCTGTCTCGGTGATAATATGCCGGATTTTCGTCTGCGGGTCGGGGTATGCCCATTGGAGGGTGGTGCGTTGGCTGCCGTGCTGTTGGACTTCCTTAATCACCCGGTCTTGCACGTCATACTCAAAGGTCAGTGCCGTGTCAAGGGTGGTGAGTTCCGTCAGCCGACCGGCTGCATCGTACTCGTAGTTGCAGCATTCCCCCGCTTCCGTACTGATTTGGGTAAGCTGCTGATTGGCGTTATAGGCGTAATGATTGGTTTCCCCCAAGCTGTTGGTGAGGGTCGCCAAATTGCCGTTGTCATCATAACCGTAATGCCACTGTACACCGGAGAAATCCGTTTCCGTGTCGATTTGGTCGTCCGCATTATAGCGATACTGATAACGTTCCCCTTTCGGGTTAATCACGGCGGTGAGTTTTAGGCTGTCTTTATCGTATTCATACTGCCAAGCGTGCCCTTCGCCGTCCCGTTTTTCAATGAGCAGGTCGAAAGCACCGTATCGGAACGTCCATTCAATCTGATTAGCATCGGTATAGCTTAACAGATTGCCGTGCCGGTCGTAGCGGTAATTCACCCCGCCTTGATTGGGTTGTTGAATGTGTTGTAATTTGCCGTATCGGGTATAGGCATAACGCCAGCTGTTGCCTTTCGGGGCGGTGAATGCCGTCAGTTCGTCTTGATCGTTATAATTGAGCGTCAATCGCCGTTGCTCGGCATCTTGTTGCGCAATTAAACGATGACGCAGGTCGTACTGAAAGTGCTCCTGCCGTTGATGTTGCTTCTCTGTGGTTTGAATGGCGGTGAGTAAGCCGTATTGGTTGCGGGTAAATTCGGTGGTTGAACCGTCCGGAGCAGTAAAGCAGGCGGTCTGTTGCGCGCCGTTTTCTGCAAAACGGGTAGTTTTCGTCCAAGTGCGGTTGAGTGGGTCGGTGATTTTGATAAGGGTGTAGGCATCCTGATGCTCATCATCTATCTCATATTCATACTGCCACATTGCCCCTAAGCTATCGGTAAAGGTTTTTACTAACCCCGTATCTTCCAAATAGGTGAAGTGAAGTTGTTCACCTTTTGGTAAGGTTTGTGTTAATAAATTGCCGTAGAGGTCATAGGCGTAGCGAGTAATTTTACCTGTCGGACTCACCACTTGGGTTAAAGTAAGTAAGGCTGTATCGTAATAAAAGGTTGTTGTACCTTTTAAATTGCGGGCTTGCGTATAACCGTCAAAATAATCTAACCACACTTCATAAAAGCCGTTTGCCCCGACACTATATACACATTGTCCTTGTGCATTATATCGGTAATTTACCCGGGTTTTATCCCTATCCGACCATTCAATCAGTTGGCTATGTTCATCGTAGGTATAATAGAGATGAAAATCCTGTACGGCATCGGATTCTATTAAATGCCCTTGGCTATCCTGCTGATAAGTCGCTAAACAGGTGGATTGATTATCCGTGCGAACAATTTGGTGCAAATAGCCACTTGGGTGATAACGTAGGGTTAATTGAATCCCCTCGGAATGCTCAACCCGAACGGGCTTTGTCGGGTTACTTTCTTGATAGATAAAGCGGGCTTGATTGTGATAATCGTCTGAAAAATGGCTCAACCGATAACGCCCGATAGGTAGTTTAGGGTAGTCAAACTCGCTATTCACCGCATCAGTAGTGCCATTTTCAACCGCCTCAAAATGACGACAAAAGCCGGTTATTCGGTGTTTAACCAAAAAGGTAGCGGAGCCGGTGCGTATCAACACATAATCGGGGTGATACGGGTTAGAGGTTTGAGACATACCCTGAGGCAAACCAAATTGTAATACGGCACCGTCTTCCGTGAAGACTTGGATATATTCCGCCGCCTCATTCACCCACGCAGTTTGCGAAAAACTGTCCGCCCAATATTGACCGAGTAATCCTGCCGGTATTGTCTGTGGCCAATCCCTTGCCCAAGTGCGAGTGAACGTCAGTGGCAATGTTTGACCGAGGCTAAAATCCGTACGTTGTTCGACCAAATGCCCGGTCATTACATCAATCGGATCACCAAAAATCGCTTTTTTGGCGGTTTCTTTATAGCGCTGAATGCCTTTACCTTTATTCTCCCTAAACGCGATTTTGGCACAGTTGGCATTACTTGAGATACAATATTTAGCTTTGCCGACAGCCTGCTTGGTTGCCCCTGCACCTTTTTTAATCGCATTACCTAACACCAAAGCCCCTATTTTCGCCGAGGCTGCCGGTGATTTAATCAATTTTCCCAAGCCAGAAAGAACGCTTTTTACACCTGCTTTTGAAGGGGGAACAATAGTAGCGACAACATCAATTAATGGATGAAATTCACTTTTTATCTCAAGATAGGCTATTTTTCCCGATCCGATAATCACATTATCCGAACCTTCTAAAATTACCCCGCCACACTCTGTTTTATCCCCTTTTCGAGCCGCCGGGAAATTTTCAATAAAGACCGTCTCACTGCCTTCGGCAATGCGTTGGTTTAGGGGGGCGTGGCGGGTACAAGCCACAGCGAAGGGTTTTACGGCTACCCCTGCTTGTTTATCGTTAATAAAGACAGTATTCGCACCAATAACAATCGGGCCATATTTTTCTTCACCAAAACAACTCTCAATAAAACCTTGTACTGCGTCTTCAACGCCCTCTTGCACTTTGGTTGAAAGCGACTTTTGCCCCACCATCGGACTACCAATATCGTCAGCCATCAGTAACATACCGACAAAGATACCCGCCGGTCCTAACATAAAAGGCACGCCAGACAAGGCAGCCCCTGCTAAAGCGCCCAATAACCCGGCAACTTGACTTTTATGCTTTATCTCATCTCCTACCCGTGCAGCAGGAGGGGCATTAGTTGCAGACATAATTTTTACTCGGTCGTTGGTTCAAAAGAATAAACAATGTTTAGTAAATAATCTTTTTGGCTCTCTGTCAATGGTATTGTCGAGGTAAAGGTGAAGGTCAAGAGCTGTTTACCGACTATCCATAAGACCGCCAGTTGATAAATATGACTTTCAGGACTTTTCCAATCATACTCAAGCAAATGTACCGGTTGATTCTGTAATTCAAATTGCCGATGCTCTATTAGGTGATAATTGGTTAAGGATTCAAATTGATGCATAATTTGATGATAAAAATCCTCGTGATTAACGCCCTCCACAAGAGGCATTCGATTAATCACAAAATTCACCTGGCTATTAGGTAAAGTAAACGCATTGACACTTTGATCCTGCCAAGATTCCGGCAGCTTAAATTTTCCTTCGTTAATTTGATAATACATTGCAACACCTCTTTGCTGATTTTACCTATTTCTGATAGCATCTCACCGCTTGTCTATATCGCTACTCACGGATTAATAACGTGATGCTCGGTTCGCTGTCCGGCACCCCGATAAAACTGCTCCAACCCAGCCGGTTATTATGCTCGCTGTCCCCTAACCGCATTCCTTTGATTTGCTCCTGACGAAGCCCAAGGCGTAAATCCCAGGCAAATTGGTCTTTTAAAATAAACGACACAAAGGTAATCAGCGGGATATACTGCTTCCCGTTCGGGAGAAAGTCTAAAAACTCGTGGTAGGTCAGTTGGCTAATCTCAAGTAAAAATTTCCCTCCCCTATCCGGGTTACGGGCACCTAATGAAAAATTGACCCCAAGGCAACTGCGCCCTACCGGTGGTTTACCGGCTTCTTTTAATGTCTGCCCTAAGCGGTTTTGTTCGCTTTCGCTGATCGGCGCATAGCGGAAGCGCCAGCTTTTAATGGAGACGGCACTTAAATCAAAGCAGTGAGAAATCAAACTGCACAAGACATCCGGTGAGCGGGCGGGACTGGCTAACATACCGGCATACGCCAACATTTTGGTTGGGTTAATGGATAATTGTTGTCGGGTAGAATGGTGTCCTAATCCGACCAACGCAAACATTCGGGCAGAAAATTGATCCACCCCTTCCGGTTGAAAGGCGATGTAGTAGCGGTATTTACGCCAGATTTGGTGGAGCAATAAAATCAGTCGATGGTTAAACACATCTAAGAAATCCACCAATCGATTCTCTTGGTGGGTATATTCTTTCGCCAAATTTTCAAGGTAGTAGGTGGGTAATGGCGACTGCGTGCCGTGTAGCCCGAGAAAGCTCACTTCCAGTTGATATTTGCCTTCCTCTGTTTGCAACAACTGCACTAAATCCCGAATCGGGAAGTTGAGTCCGGCAGTCGCACTCAAGCGAACCGGTTCTTCGCCGGGGCGCAAGGTTAATGCCTGTTCCGCATTCACACCACTCAGCTTATAAAGTGTTTCTAATAGCTGATAAAAGCTATATCGGGTAATATCTGAAAATGCCGGAGCTACATTAGAGAATGTTGTCCGATTTGGATAGGCCATTCGTAAGTCTCCTGATTTTCAATATTGACGACTTTTAACTTGTGGAAGGAATTTAAACTCGCATACAGCGAGAAAAAATGCGACAGCACCGTACAAAATAAAAACAAATCCCCTTCGGACTGAAATGCACTCTGTTTGACATACAGGGTGGATTGTAGCCCTCTGACGGTTACCCCTTTGAATAAACGGTCAATCGGTTCGGTTTGAATCCTCTCAATGCCGTCTAAACGTTTTTGAGACATTTTGGCGTTACGCCGACTGTGCCAGCTTGGTAAATCATAGGTTTTAATGATTTCTTTCAGGGCATCGGTATCCAGTAAGGAGAGGTAATTCAGGGAAGAATTGGAAATCAACTTCCACGCCAATGTTCCATCTAATACCGGGTGAAGCGGGAGGGTCGGGCGGGTGATATTTCTAAAACGGGTTGAGGCAGGGTCTTCATTGGCGGATTGGCAAATATCACCAACTCGCAAGCGGGCAGGAATGTCCCGATTTGTGCAAGTGGTAGTAACCGACAAAATTTCACCAGTCTCTAACAATACCGTTTCATCGCCTCGTACAAAAGACAGATAGTGTTCAAACCCTTGTTCAAATAAGGCATCTTTTGTGCGCAACTTATAATACAGTGCGGTACGTCCTTGCGCATATTCAATTTGATGCTGAAAGCTCTCAAACGCCGCATACACACGGGCATTCCCACGCGCTTTGCCTTGATTTTTCAACAAATCACTTTGCAGGAAACTCTCCACGTGATCAACGGAAAAAATTTCGTACCATTCGGGGTGGCTATGGCTACTTCTGAGCGGATACTCGGTTTTTTGCCCGTCTAATAAAATATTCTCGCTGTCGTGTGTAAATAAATTCACCGCTGGTACACAGTGGAGTTTGAAAGTTGAGGCACGAATCTGTACATCGGGCGACAGTGGTTGAGAAAAGGCGAGATTCAGAGTAAAGTGCGAAGTGCTTAATGAGGGAACAGCGTCTACGCCGGCAATATCAAAGAATAAGAAACTGTCCGGAAAACAGAAATACTCTTGCAAAATGCGGTAGCCCGAATAGGCATTTTTTTGATAAGGCAATAATGCATCTGCTTTACCAAAGCCAACCGGCGCAAAATAGAGCTTGGGTTGGGGTATTTTATGGTTACCTACGACAAATTCCGCACTTTCTAAGTAATAGCTTAACCATAAATAGAGTTGATGGTTTGAATAATCATCCGCTCCCAAATAAACACGTAACTTACTGAAATCCAGATTTGCCAAATCCATATCCGATTCAGAAGTAAACGTGAGGCTGATAATGCTTTTTTCATTACTGTTATAAACGGACGCATTTGCAATATTCAGCGGTAATACCCACACGTCCCGACAAGTTCTAAAGGTACATTGCAATTGATTTTTAGCATCATCACCCAATGTGTCTTCTGCTAGCAATTGGATAGGTTTACTGAGCAACGGCGTGCCTTTAGCGATAAAGTTACCGCTTTCGCTGACATTTTTGTCTTGGCTAAACTCGACAATTGTCATACTCGGCATTGGACGTAAATAATTCGGCCACAGCATATTGATAAGGCTATGGGTAAATTCCGGAAACTGGTCATCGACTTTGGCACGCAAACTCCCGGTTAAAAATGCAAACCCTTCCAGTAAACGCTCAACATCCGGGTCGGCACTTTGCTCCGATAAAAAATGCGCTAAATGCGGTTTTTTATCCGCAATTTCTCTGCCTAATTCACGGATATAATCCAATTCATTTCTAAAATATTTTTCTAATGACATAAAAATTTATAGCGTGCTTAAATCCAAATAATAGTGCCTGTCGTTATCTAAATGAATATTGAATGCCGTCAGGGTAACAATATCATCAAGCATAATCTGCAATTCAACGTAAAAGAAAAGGGTAAGCGGCTCAAGTTCATTGGATTTTGCCGTGATATGCACTTGTGAAACACGCGGTTCAAAACGCAAAATGCAGTCTTTGATAGTCTCTTTGATTTTTTCACTAATATCAAAGGTACCGCTGACCGCATCATTAAAATCAACCACCCCAAGTTCCACTGCACTTTGGCAGGCACCGGGGTGGCTGTTCAGGATATTGGTCAAATTCGTCTTCACGGATTCAACCACTTCTCTGATTTGACCTTGGAGGGTCGGCGAATACCGCCTGCCCTCCGATTGAATCCGTTCAAATAAACTTACAGCACCCTGTCTTTCCCATTGGAATAATGCTGCCATTTAACCCTACTCCTTGTCTAAACGCCCCACTAAAGAGAGCTCAAAATTAGCCCCCATATATTTAAAGTGAGGACGTACTTTAATTGAAGACAGGAACCAACCCGGATCGCCTTCAACATCTGCCACGGTAATCGCTGCGGCCCTAAACGGACGACGACTGCGTACGTCTGCCGGTGGGTTCTCTTGGTCTGCGACATACTGTTTCAGCCAAATATTCAGTTCACGCTCTAAATCCGCCCGCTCTTTCCAACTGCCAATTTGCTCCCGTTGTAGCGTTTTAATATAATGCGCAATACGGGTAATCATAAAGGTATAAGGTAATTGCGTACCTAATTTATAGTTCGTTTCCGCCATTTTCCCTTCTTTGGTATTTGGGAACACTTTCGGTTTTTGTACCGAGTTGGCTGAGAAGAATGCCGCATTATCACTGCCTTTACGCATAGTGAGAGCAATAAAACCTTCTTCGGCTAACTCAAACTCACGGCGGTCGGTAATTAACACCTCTGTTGGGATTTTTGCCTGAACTTGCCCCATCGCCTCATACAGATGTACCGGTAAATCGTACACCGCTCCGCCGCTTTGTGGGCCGATAATATTGGCACACCAACGATATTTAGCAAAACTGTCCGTTAAACAAGAACCTAATAAGAAAGCGGTATTCCCCCAGAGATAATGCTCATGGTCTTTACTTACATCTTCATTGTAACCAAAACTTTTTACCGGATTTTCAGACACCGAATAAGGCAGACGAGCTAAAAAGCGTGAAGCGGTTAAGCCCAAACAACGCGAATCTTCCGATTCCCGTAGTGCCCGCCATTTCGTATAAACCGGCCCTTCAAATACCGCTTTTAGCTCCTTAATCGCAGGTAACTCGGCAAAGCTATTGATACCAAAGAAAGACGGCGCAACTGAAGAGAGGAACGGTGCGTGAGCCATCGCCCCAACCGCACTCACATACTGAAGCAATTTCATATCCGGTGCTTTCTGGGTGAAAGCATAGTTACCAATAATTGCGCCAATCGGTTCTCCGCCAAATTGACCGTAACCGGAAGAATAGACGTGCTTATAAAAACCGGATTGTACAATTTCAGGCGCAAATTCAAAGTCATCTAATAGTTCATCTTTACGTGCATGCATCACATAAATTTTGATGTTTTCACGAAAATCGGTTTTATCTACTAATAATTTTAAAGAACGCCAAGAGGCCTCTAATTCACGAAATTGCGCATTATGTAAAATCTCATCAACCTGTATGCTGAGTTTCTTATCAATCTCTGCAATCATACGGTCAACCAGCAATTTATTAATCGGCTCTTCTTTATTGCCCGAATTTAAAATATTCGCAATAAAGGTTGCCACCCCTTGTTTAGCAATATCATAGCCTTCTGTATCACCCGCAATGCGAGTCTGTGCCATAATTTGGTCAAGTAAAGAGGAACCGGTTTCCGTTGTCTGTTCGGTCAGATTATCCGTTTGTACTGTCATTGTGGTATTCCTTATTTTGTTTCACTCACCAAATTTAATTCTTTAAGTAACTGGGCTCGAGATTGCTCATCGTCTAATAATTCAATGATTTTGGCACGAAATGCCGGCACATTACCTAACGGCCCTTTCACCGCGGTTAAAGCTTCACGAAGTTCAATGAGTTTTTTTAATTCAGGGACGGATTGCGCAATATTATCTGGAGAGAAATCAGCGAGGGATTTAATAGTAAGATTGACATTCAAATCAGAATCTGTGGTTTCATCTAATTTATTCGGCACATTCACATTTAAGCTAATGCCCATTTCCCCCATCACCGAAGAAAAATTATTTTTATCAATCGACACCATCTGTCTTTCTTCAATCGGCGTATCTTCCGCCCGACCTTTCATATCGCCAACCACCAACATACTCAAAGGTAATTCAACCTCTGCGACTTGATCGCCAGTTGCCGGAACATATTTGATGTTAATTCGCTCTTTAGGGGCGACTGACCCCTCTTTGCCTTTACTCATTAAAACCACCTTTTTATGTGTTTAAACAGAAAAATGTTACAAAATTTGAACAAAACCAGTCTAGCCTAGATAAGGTTTTTTTGCAACAATGAAATAGTCAGGATAGCACGAACACTTTACTTAAAATAACAGCTTACTCTGCCCCATATTGGTTTTGCAGTCTTAACGGCTGGTGAACACTTTTCAGATTATGTTCGCCTTGCAGTTCGCCCCAACCCTTATAGTTGGCGTGCCAAAGCAGATTGCCCTGTTGGTCGGTCAGCTCTCTCGGTATCCCGATTTGGTCGCAGTGGTAGTAAGCGGTCTGTTTCTCGCCATTTTTTACAACCTGAATTTGCGCCAACGGTTCGTAACTCTCCGGGTGGGTGTAAATGTAGGTGTAGCGATTTTCTCCGCTCTGTTCTTGGATTAAATGGCTGCCGTCCCACACAAAATCCGTTTGCAGATTTTCGTGCATTGCCGACCGCTTGTTTAACCGTCTGCCCAATGGGTCATAGCGGTAGTGCCAAACATCTTCCCTGCCGTTGGCTTTGATGATTTTCGCTTCAATAAGCTGGTCGTTCAGGTCATAACGGTAATATTGCGTTTCGCCACTCGCCAATTTACGTTCAACCAGATTGCCCAAGCCGTCATAGCGATAATGGGTGCCGTGATATTGATTGACCTTGTTGTCCTGCTCTCTTTGTCCCTCCCGTTCAATAATGTTGTGCGCCGGGTCGAACGCAAACGTCTCTTGGCTCAACGGGCTTTTCGCTTGGGTTAAGCGTCCCAGTTTATCGTAGCCGTAGTGCGTAGTTTGAGTGAGGTTGTCCCGACTTTGAATCAGATTTCCCGCGTTATCGTATTGGTAATGCCGTGTTATTTGCGCGTTAAGCTGGGCGGTCAATTTCCCCACCGGGTCAAGCGCATAGCGGGTTGTCAATGCGCCTTGGGTGCGTTGGATTTCCCGGTGCAGTTTATCCCGTTCAAAATACAGCCTTAACGGCTGATGAACACCCCAACACAGCTCATTATTTCTATATATTAACTTATGATATTTCTCCTAAGTAATTTTTTAAATAATTAACATGTTGGATTATCTCTTTTTCATAAAACTCAATAAAATCCTCATTAGGAATTTTATTTTTATTTCTTAAAAGAAAACAAAACCAATCTTTTAATCGTTTTATATCATCTTTTTTCATTATCTTAACTAATTTTTCAATACCATTATCATATTCTAATAACCAAGATAGCCCTTCAAAAAAATCGATTATACTATCATCAGGTTCTTGTAAATATTTTCTCTGAGCAATAGGTAAGAGATAATATATTCCTTTCCAACTAAGATCCGATGAAGTTATCCTAAATTTAGAAAAATCTATAATAGAGTCTTTTGTTAAATTAGATATATAATCAAACTCTTCTAAATCTTCAGGTCTAGTTATTTTTACATATTCTCTAGGATAATTTATCATTGAACTAGGAAATTGATTTAATGGAATTAAATCAGATTCTAATAATACTTCGCACATTTTCTTATCCTTTTTTCTATATCAATCAATTGTTTGCGATGACCAAAATCCCCCCCCTCCCAACAAATATCTTCTCTTCTTTTTCTTGCATTATATTCCTTGTTTCCTGCATCAATTCGTTCATCTAATTGTTCCTTAGTCATATGAGGTAAGCATTTCCCTAATCTAGAAGAGATTTTCTTGGTTTCATTAACAGCTTCAGTTAATTGCCTGTAAACATCATCAGGACATTTAGGTTTATTAGATGATTTAGAAAAGATAGTACTTTGAGGTAGACTACTGCTGATTTCTGAATCATCTTGGATAGCCTGCTGAGTTCCTATTAAGCCTATTGATGTAGCAATGGCTAATCCTCCATAAAAAATAGGAATAGGAATTGCCCAGCCTAAAGGATCGATTGCATTCTGGATCGTTGCCTCAAACCGATACAAATTCTCCCCGCCCGCTAATCCTATCGGGTCTTGGGTTATAAACCGTCCTACATTTGGCTCATAATAACGGAAGAAGTTATAATGTAATCTCGTTTCCTTGTCTTCGTACTGGTTCTGTAATCGGATTGGTTGGTGAACGCCTTTCAGATTATGTTCGCCTTGTAGCTCACCCCACCCCTTATAGCTGGCGTGCCACAGTAGGTTGCCCTCTCGGTCGGTCAGCTCTCTCGGTATCCCGATTTGGTCGCAGTGGTAGTAAGCGGTTTGTTTCTCGCCATTTTTTGCAACCTGAATTTGTGCCAACGGTTCGTAACTCTCCGGGTGGGTGTAAATGTAGATGTAGCGATTTTCTCCGTTTTGCTCTTGTATAAGGTGTGAGCCGTCCCACACAAAATCCGTTT
>NZ_JWIZ01000110.1 GCF_001038205.1 Muribacter muris
TCGCCCGACAACACGAACCCAAGTTCAACGCATTTTATGAACGCCTACGGGCAAAAGGCAAGCCCCTTAAAGTGGCACTTAATGCCTGTATGTGTAAACTTTTGACCGTGATTAACGCCATCATCCGTGATGGCTCACCGTGGCAGCCTCTGGCTGTTTAATTAACGAATATGTCTCTTTCCAAGCGTTTGGGGGATACAGTTGCTACACAATATCTCAACAACATTCTTTTGGGCTTACAATAACTTACCGCTTATAACGAAATAGTATGCAAATAATACTAAGCAAGCGGTCAGTTTTAACTAACTTTATACAAAAAATCCCGTCAATAAATGAAGGGATTTTAATTGTTAATCTGTGGGGTTACCGGTTTTTATTTTGTAACATCTTCTTTCGCAAAGAATATAGAGCACAGCCTTCACTATTGCCTAAATCACAGGATTGGCCATAAAACTCAAGGGCTGCTAGGTCATTCTCACGGGAACATTTACCATAGCTGGAAAACTCCCCCAAAGCCCGCAAGGCAAGTGCTTTTGTCTCAATATCAGTATTTTGTTCCGAAAGCTCGATCGTTAAAGGCTTGAACTTAAAACATGAAACACTTCCATTTCTAAAAAAATAGACTTTGAATAAGCTTGATTTTGCAGCCAATAAAGCCGGCTCCGCTTGAGAATAGCCTTCTTTTAGAGAAGCCTCATATAATTTCACACTCTCTTCAAGTAAACTAACCGCCTTATTAACAACACGTGTATACTCAGGAACAGCAATACTAAAATCAAGTCCCTTATATTCATTATAAGCCTTTTCTGCCTGTTCAAAGAGCGCCTCTGCGGTTTCTGCCTGTGCAGAAATAGCACTTCCCTAAACGACTGCAATCATTACCGGTTTGAGCCATTTCATTTTACGCCTTCACTAACTCAATTTTTTCAATCTTAAAATTGACTTCGTTGCCAAAGCGAAAGTAAAGTTGTTGGGCAATATAACCAACAGCACGAAATACCGCTAGTTGTTCATTTTCCGCTTCAACAAAATGAAAACTTTTGGTAGTCGCTTGATCTTTATAACTATATTCAATGGAATAAATCATAGAATTTCCCTCTCATTAAATAAAAAATCATACCTACAAAAATAACTTAAGCGATATAACACTATCTGAATCTGGTTTCTGCAGGGTTCCTTATCGCTTTTCTCTGCAAGAGAAAAGCAAAACTATTGTACAATAGTTGGTTTTTGCAAAATTATGCCTAAAATCAACCGCTTGTAGTGGATTGGATATGGGAATTTAAAGAGAGAATGAGCTAAAAGAGGGGAACTAAAATGCGGTAAAAAATTCGGTAAATAACCGTGAATGCGGTGAGATAGTGATGAAAAAATTCAGCTTAAAATAAATACAATAAAATAATCGTAAGGACGCCACGCCGGCGTCCGTTTCTTCTAATCTATTGAAAACGTTATGGATTATCGTATGGATTTAACGGACGCCGGCGTGGCATCCCTACCTTTCCTTTCAGCTAAGGAATATACAGTTCACTTTTGCGTTACAAGCATAAAAGCCCCAAGCCATTTGGCTCGGAGGA
>NZ_JWIZ01000111.1 GCF_001038205.1 Muribacter muris
AAATTTTTGCAAAAAATCTCATATTTTCTGATGGATCTTCAAACCCATTGTGAGATAAAGGATAAATCAGACCTATTATTAGCATTGTTCCGAAAAAACAAGACTTGTTCCGAAATATTTTTGTTAAATTCAGCAAAAGGTATGTAACGCTTTTAATAAAACGGGCGATATTATTCGCCCGTCTTTTCTGGTTCTGATACACTGGTTTCAAGCGGTGGAATGATAGGAGCAAGGCGTATATAAGTCTTCGTCATCTTTTCAGTTGTATGGCCAAGATGCTCTCTCGCCGCATTCATTCCAAACAGCATTGCTTTATCTGTACCTGATTTTGCTCTGAGATCTCGAAATTGGAATGCGTTTAATGCTTCCGCATATTCCGGGTGTTTTTGTGCTGTATGTTCTCGAACTCTCGCAAAAGCATTACTAACATAGTTTGGTGTAAATCGACTACCTAAGCGGGTATAAAACAAGTATTCTTTTCCATCTTCTAACCGTCTCTCTAGGATAGTTTTGAGTTGACCTTTGATCTCAATACGCAATTTGGCCGCCGTTTTTTCTTGCACAATATGCAAGTAACCATTAAGTATATGGCTACGCTGAATATTGACGACATCAATCGGGCGTTGTCCGGTTAAGTAGGCAATATCCATTAGGTCTTTTAGATCTTGATTGCAGTATTGATAAACTAGATGAAAAATCGTGTCATCAATATAAGTTTCTCTTTGTTTGATTGGATAACGGGAAACGCCTTCCGTTGGACAAACTTTTTCGGTATAGCCCCATTCTCTCGCTTTCTGCCAAATATGATGAAACAGCATATATTCATTGTTAGCAGCCGCTTTGGTCTCTTTACGCCAGTCTAAATATTGCCGAATATGGCTGGATTTAATCTGTTCAAGTGGCGCACCATTAAAAAACTCAAGTAAAGGCTTTAAGCCGTTTAAATTCGCTTTTTGAGTATTCGGTTTTTTTAATGGGATAATGTCATCTTTGTAACGGTTGGCGACTCGATTAAAGGTGATAACTGCCCCTTTTGGCTCTTTTTCTAAATTAAGTTTGATCGCTTCTAAGCAGGCAAGATTAAAATTTGTACCCAGTGATTTTTCGGTTTTACCGTATAGACGGTAGAAATACCGTTTAATAGGCTTACCTGACCGCTTATCAATACGGACATAAACATTGTCAGGCAAGTTGATATTTTGTGGTTTACGGGGTCTGCCCATATTTCTCCTTAGTTGCGTTGAGAAGAGGGTTTAGGTGGTGGAGAGGGGTTCCAAGCGACTTCCTGTGAACTAATCGTGTTATCTAATCCGTCTCGCCGAAACCCAAAAACGTGTTTGAAGATCACTACCGGCTTTCCTTTAGCATTTATAGTGAAAGGCACATAATTTTTATCTTTTAACCAGCCAACCTGATCAGCAGGACGTTCATAACCTGTGTAGATTTCTAGTTCTTCATCAGTAAGAAATTCCATTGTGCCTCCTTCAATGTTTGAGATAACTTTCACCCGTTGTAACACTATGACTTTCCAACGCCATTATGATCTGCCCGACCAAGTAGGTCAGTTGTTTGGATACAAAAGTGGTCGCATTACTGTTGACTAGATGCCATTTTAATTCTTCCGCTGTAAGCATTTTCGCCATATCATCAGGTGTACTGAGTGGTGGTGCTGGCATCACCCGACACATTGCTCCCGCAATCGCATTCAATTCTCCGGCAAGTTTAATCGCTATTTCCGGTTTTTGTTTTGCGATAAGCACTGACTCTTCTGTCAATGTTTCCAATAAACTGGCAGTGTAAGGATAAACCGGTTTGTCCGTTTTCATTAGGCTGTTTTCATAGCTGATTGAAACGGCCGTCAGCTCAGCGGTACTTAAATCTGAGAAGTCTAATTTTTCATTGAGTTTGTCGTTTTTCATTCTTTCTCCTCGCTTCAACAAGCGGTCGGTTAAAGCCAACATTTTGGAAAATGTGTGATCCCATTTTCGAAAATCTTGATTTAGCCGGCACGCTGTTTAGTCTCTAAATCATTCACAATTCGAGCAAGTAAACTACAATGGCTAAAATTGCAGAGAAACTTTCCTCTTAAACTTCCCCCAAGTCGTTTAAGCTATCGTAAAGCATCGTAACAATCACATTTAACGAGGTGCTTATTGTGGTGTGGTCGAATTGCTTAAAGTCGGTGAGAGCCACCATTTCAAGTAGTCTCGCTGCTTTGCCTAATTTGACTTGAGCCTCTTTCAAATGGGCTTGTGCCTGTTCGTCTAAGATGTAGGGGTTAGTGGTAGGTTTACACATCATTGCCCCCTTGTTTTTCGCTTACAAAATAAAAACCCGTATTTGCCGCTTGCTCGGCTTTATCAAGGAAGTGTTGGGCTGCACCGAGTGCATCTCGGATAATGCTTGTTGCCGTTTCAAACTCGTTAACTTCCTCGCCGTTGTGTTCAATCAGCTTGATAATCGCTTTGGCATAAGTGAGAGAGTGGCTAATTTCGCCAGCTTTTGCCATTGGGATTGCTTTATGGGTCGGCGTTTTACGCATAATTTGCCCCCATTGCTTGCAGACAAGCGGTTCGATTAGGCAGATTTTTTGCAACGGTGAAAAGCCAACGCCAACGAGCAGAGAGCTGCCAACGAGCTTCGTCCTCATTTTGTGCAGAGACCTTTAGCACTTGGATTTGATAGCCCTCTGCTTCTCGGTCTAAGTGTTAATGATCATGCAAAAATGCGCCAGGCTGATGCAGTAAGATCATCGAAAAGTGATCCACTGTATCTTTTGATAAACTCCTTGTTATTTAAACAGG
>NZ_JWIZ01000112.1 GCF_001038205.1 Muribacter muris
GGAGACGGTCGGTACAGTAGAGGAAACGCCTGTAGAGCCGACTCCGTCAGAGGCTGTACCGAACACGCAAGAGCCGAGTGAAGAAAGCAGTCAGCCTGAAGCATCGGAAGAGGCGGAGAAAGAGGCAGAACAGATTGATGTGCCGACAGGCACAACGGAAGAGCTGACGGCAGAGAAGCCGGATGCAGAAGCGGAAAATAACGATAAACAGGAACACGATACATCTGAAGAACTAACAGAAAATGAGGCTGGAGGGCTTGACGCTCAGAAATTGGCAAGTATTGCGATTACACAAATTAATCACAATCAAGCGGTTAATCTTGGTCAACAGTTTGCAAAAATTAATGGTGTACTTGAATTACCCAAAAATCTTTTGAAATACCATAATCAGGAATTAATTTATCGTGTCGATGTAAAAATTGGCGATAGGACATACAGTGCTAATATCGATCACAAGACACTGACTTTTTCTTTCTCTATTGATAAAGAAGAGTTGTTACAATTACAAGGTCAACCAATTAGCTATGAATTCATAACTGCTCCTTTTGCTCAAACGCCGGCAATTAAGTACGGCAAATTTAAAATGGATCAAAATATTAACCAAAAAATTGCACTAACGAGTAATAATGTGATCTTAACCAGTGATGTTATTACAGATTCAGGAAATCGACATTACAAGATAAATCACAATATAGATAATAAAGTAACTATTGAAGGAAAAGCAGGCGGAGTTGCTAAAGCCGGAGATGAAGTCATACTGATTGTTGGCGATAATCAGCTTGTGACGACATTGAAAAATGACTACAGTTTCAGTGTTAAAGTCGATTTGAGTTGGATGAAATCGACTGATCAAATTAAAGTGCAGTTAGCTTCAGCGGATTCACAAGGTAAACATATTCTAGCGGAGTCTACGGCGGACTATGCAATGGCTTCTCAAACTAACCATTCGTTTGTTAGTGGGAATACTATGTTGCCGGAAGAACAGTTGATATATCTTATTCGTAATCTTGATTATTATGATAGTACAATGAAGGAGTTTCTACAATTTCCTGAGAGTGAAAAGGTAATGCCTTATGCTGTTAGTAAAGCTTTTAATGACGAACAGAAGTCAGCTGTTATTAAGGCGTTAGATATATTATCAAAATACACAAAGATAAAATTTGAAGAGAATCCGACTGCAGATTTTAAATTGTACATTGGCACTGGAAATTTTGATGAGAAAGTTCGTGGTTATGCCTCGTTTGAGGAAAATGCCGTTATATTAAATAGATTTATTTATAAACATTTAGATTCTAAACTCTCATTCCGAGTGATATGGCACGAAATTGAGCATTTATTAGGTGCTACGCATCCGCATGCAAAAACGAGTAAATATAAAATTGATTCGTCAGAGGATTATTATGCATTTTCAGTTATGTCTTATAACCTGCAGCATTATAATCAGGTGCCTTCTTATGATATACGTCCTGTGGATTTAATGCTTCTTCATTATTATTACGGCGTAAATAAAGCTGCTCGTGCCGGAAATGATGTTTATAGTTTTCAACCTTTTTCTATGTCTACTGCGGATGGCGGTACTTATATTTGGGATGGTGATGGTATCGATACCTTTGATGCGTCTAATGAAAAACAGGGTGTAACTGTTAATTTAACACCGGGTTCTTGGATTTATTCCGGTCAAAAGGCAGATCGTTTCTTTGTTGAGAAGCGTATTATAAGGGATAGTGCAGAAGATTTTGGGGTGGCAAGACATATCAGCTATACAGGAGAGCCTCAAATTGCCTTTGAATTTACGCAGGGGCAGGCTTTTATTGGCTTTGGTACTCAAATTGAAAATCTAATAGGTTCGGATTATGACGATATTCTGACGGGGAACAAAGCTGATAATATCATTTACGGCGGTGATGGTAATGATGTTATTGATGGCGGAGAAGGAAACGATTTTATTGATGGTGGTAGAGGTGCTGATACAATGCTAGGAGGGTTAGGCAATGATATCTTCATTGTTGATGATATTGGCGATACCGTAAAAGAAAACCTGAATGAAGGAGTTGATACTATTTATAGCTATATAGATTATCAACTACCGGATAATACCGAAAATCTATTTTTGCAAGGTGGTGCGATAAAAGGGATAGGTAATGTGCTAGATAATTACTTAAAAGGCAATCATCTCGATAATGTGCTTATTGGCGGAGAGGGAAATGATCATTTAAATGGTGCAGGAGGTAATGATATTCTCACCGGAGGAGCCGGGCAGGATTGGTTTATTTTCGATAACAGTTTGGACGGTAGTCTCGATCAAATTACCGATTTTAACCCTGCTGAAGATAAAATCGTGTTATCTAAACAGGTTTTTACGCGTTTAACCGATGATGTGCCTGTAATGGATTATATTAAATATGATAAGGATACCGGAATATTGGCTTATGCCAGTGATACTAAGGCAGCTCCCATTGCTTTTGCTCAAATCAGCAAGTATTTAGCCTTGGATCAGACTAATTTTGAATTAGTTTAAGTCATATAGTTCTTTTTATTTTAGCAGGATGCCTTAGGCATCCTGTTTGGTTTTCAAACGCTATAATATAACTTCATACCCCAAAAACTGTTGCATAAATTGGGTGATTTGCGGGGTAAAGTAATGGCGGACGTGTTGTTGTAGTTCAGGCGAAAATTTCAAGTATTGATAGCGATAGGCTATGCCGTAACTAATCGCAATAACACGGATAATGTCCAATTTGATTTGTTGTAATTTAGCGATTTGTTCATCGTCAAGGTTGGTTTGTGCTTGGGCAATCTTGTTATCGTATTTTTCAACACGGCGGAATAAATGCTGACAGATTGCGAAAATATCGGTGAAGAATTTGGCGTGTGTTAGGGTAGTGGTAATGCTATTTTCCCGTTGGCGATAACAGTAAAACTCTCGGCTGACTTCCATTACTTTGACGTCCGGTTTGGTGGTATAAACGTCCACTGTAAACAGTGCATCTTCAGCGGTTAATCCTTCTGGAAAATCAATGCCGTTTTCGGTGAGAAATGCTGTTCGGAAAATGCTGTAATGCACGCCGGGCGCCCAATCTCTGCTGAACATTCGATGTAAATGGGTTGCGCCGTCGGTGAGATCACCTTGATTATGCTGAGTAAGATGAGGTGATTCAGGCGGGCGAACGTAACTTGATTGATCATTATCGTGGTAATGTCTGCGTAAGCCGTTGAGTACATCGACTTGGTGTTGCTCCGCTAAATTGAGTAAAAGTTCGAAATCTCGTTCAATCAGGTAATCATCGGAGTCAATGAAATAGATATATTTTCCTCGTGCCATTTTTAAGCCGACATTGCGAGAAGCGGATAATCCTCTGTTATGTTGATTGACGAGTGTGATAAAGGGGTAACGGGAAAAGTAATCTTCCGCAATCGTAAGGCTACCGTCCGTTGAGCCGTCATTGATGATAATGATTTCTTTATTTACCGTTTGGGAGACAAGGCTATCTAAGCATTCGGCAAGGTATTTTTCTACGTTGTAAACGGGGACAACAAAACTTATACTAATCTGGTTGGTTGGTTGGTTGGTT
>NZ_JWIZ01000113.1 GCF_001038205.1 Muribacter muris
GCTTGTACTGACTTAAACGACTTCTTCTCATAGGGATTATTCTAACCTGAAATTAGATTTCCCTAGTTATCTAGTACAGCCCCTTTTTTTATGATGAACAGAAATCGCAAATTTTCGCCCCCGCCAGTGCGGCGCAGACCGAAAAAAGCCGCGCCGTCTTTCGCCGAAACGGTGTTGGTGCTATTCAATAAACCCTATGATGTGCTGACCCAATTCAGTGATGATCAACATCGCCGCACGTTAAAAGATTTTATTGATATTCCGCACATTTATCCGGTCGGGCGATTAGATCGGGATAGCGAAGGCTTACTGCTCCTGACTAATCACGGCGAAATTCAGCATCGTCTTGCTCATCCCCGCTTTGAGAAAGCGAAAACTTACTGGGTGCAGGTGGAGGGCGAGCCTCAGGACGCCGATTTAGCCACGCTCCGACAAGGTGTAATGTTGAAAGACGGTCTGACTAAGCCCGCTAAGGTCGAGGTCATTGGTGATCCGCAGTTTAATTGGACAAGTGCGCCGAAAATTCGGGAACGCAAAACAATCCCGACATCGTGGTTGTCGCTGACGATTGCCGAAGGACGTAATCGCCAAGTGAGACGAATGACCGCGCATATCGGCTTTCCTACTTTGCGTTTGATCCGAGTCGGACTGGGGAACTTTCGGCTTCACCCGTTAGAAAGTGGTAAATACCGCTTGCTAAGTGAGGTGGAAAAACGGCAGCTTTTTCAGCAATTACAATTACCGATCGTCTAAACAAGCGGTTGGATTGGGCGCGTTTTTTGCAATAAGAGTGTAAAGGCACAAAAATAGATATTTCAAGATAATGATTGCACCATAAGTACGAAGGCGGTTGCGTGCGTCCAAACTCAAGAATCTCACTCTGAGATAGGGCATATGCAGGTGTGTCTAGGGTTTGATTAACCTCGTATTTTGTGCAATAGTTACACAATGCTAGGAAATTTCAGCAAAGAGGATAAAAAATGACTATTTTAGTAACCGGCGGTGCGGGCTATATCGGCTCTCATACCGTTGTTGAATTATTAAACGCAGGGCGTGAAGTGGTGGTATTGGATAATCTGTCCAATTCTTCTGAAGTGTCCTTGCAGCGTGTTGAACAGATTACCGGCAAAAGCGTGCCGTTTTATCACGGGGATATTCTCGATCGTGAGCTGTTACGCCGTATTTTTGGCGAGCATCCGATTGACGCGGTGATTCACTTCGCCGGCTTAAAAGCGGTGGGGGAGAGTGTGCAGAAACCGTTGCACTATTATCAAAATAACGTAACCGGCTCGCTGGTGTTGGTGGAAGAGATGCTCAAAGCCGGCGTGCAGAATATTGTGTTCAGTTCGTCAGCGACCGTTTACGGCGACCCGCAACAAATCCCGATTACCGAATCTTGTGCGGTGGGTGGGACAACCAATCCGTATGGCACGTCAAAATATATGGTGGAGCGGATCTTGGAAGATACGGTAAAAGCCTATCCGCAATTAAGTGCGGTGATTTTACGCTATTTTAATCCGGTCGGCGCACACGCAAGCGGTCTGATTGGCGAAGATCCTAACGGTATTCCGAATAACTTATTGCCGTATATCAGCCAAGTCGCTGTGGGCAAATTATCGCAGCTTTCCGTGTTCGGCAGTGATTATGACACACACGACGGTACAGGCGTGCGGGATTATATCCACGTGGTCGATCTTGCCCTTGGGCATTTAAAAGCGTTGGAACGCCACCAAAATGACGCCGGTTACCACGTCTATAATTTAGGCACGGGCACGGGCTATTCCGTGTTGGATATGGTAAACGCCTTTGAACAGGCGAATGGGATCAAGGTTGCCTATAAATTGGTTGAACGCCGTGCGGGTGATATTGCGGTCTGTTATTCCGACCCGAAAAAAGCCCTTGAGCAGTTGGGCTGGAAAACCGAACGCGATCTCACCCAGATGATGAAAGACACTTGGCATTGGCAAAAAAATAACCCTAACGGTTATAAAGGATAGCGTATGAACGAGCAAGCAACCCCTTCGATTTGGCAGCAAATTTTCACCAAAAATATGCTGCTGTGTATTTTTACCGGCTTTAGCTCCGGTTTACCGCTGTATGTGTTATTCCAACTTGTGCCGGCGTGGCTGACCTCCAGCCAAGTCGATATTAAAACCATTGGCTTTTTTACGCTGATCGGTTTTCCTTATACGTGGAAATTTATGATTTCCCCGTTACTCGACCGCTATTACCCGAATTTTCTTGGTCGCCGCCGCAGTTGGATGTTCATCACCCAAATCGGTTTGTTGGGGTTGCTTGCATTATTGGGGCAGTTTGATCCGGCGCAAGATATTCAAACCGTTGCAGTGATCTCAACCGCAGTCGCGGTATTTTCGGCGGTACAAGATATTGTGATTGATGCTTATCGGCGGGAAATTTTAAGTGATGAGGAATTAGGTTTGGGCAATTCCGTGCACGTTAATGCGTATCGGATCGCCGGCTTAATTCCGGGCGGTGTCTCATTGGTATTAGCAGACAGCCTGCCGTGGGACACCGTGTTTTTATTCACTGCCCTCTTTATGCTACCGGGGCTGGTGCTTTCGCTGTTTTTAAGTACCGAACCCAAAGTGCCGACCATCGACCGCTCCGTGCCGTTTTATAAAGCGTTCACCTTACCGTTTAAAGAATTTTTTGGGCGTAAAGGCGTGGCGGCAGGCTTAGGGCTGATTTTGTTTATCTTTATGTATAAATTTGGTGATTCGCTTGCCACATCGTTACAAACCAAATTTATTTTGGATATGGGCTTTAGTAAAAGTGATGTCGGCACAGTGGTAAAACTGAATTCACTGTGGGCATCGATTATTTCCGGAATGATCGGCGGGGTAATGATGATTCGGCTTGGGATTAACCGCTCGCTTTGGTTGTTTGGGTTTGTACAGTTGATCACTATTTTAGGCTTTGTATGGATGGCAAGCCACGGGCATTTTGACACAATCGGCGCGTATGAATTATTTGTCCTGACGACCGTCATCATCGGTGAATACATCGGCGTAGGGCTAGGGACGGCGGCATTTGTGGCGTTTATGGCAAAAGAGACCAATCCACTCTATACCGCAACGCAGCTTGCAATCTTTACCAGCTTATCGGCGATCCCAAGTAAAATCTTCGGGGCATTCTCCGGCGTGTTGGTTGAAAATTTCGGTTATACCCAATTTTTCTGGATCTGCTTCTTTGTCGGTATACCGGGTATGCTAATGCTGCTGAAAGTCGCACCGTGGTCGCAAAAAGCCTGATTGAACTCTTGTAAAAAAGAGCACAAAACCGACCGCTTGTGTAATCACAAGCGGTCTTTTTTTGGCTGAAACAGGCAAATAAATTTTGGAGTGGCGGAAGGAATTTTTTTAATCTGTTAAAAATTTGTATTTTTTTAGTGAAAAGGGGCAAATTTGTGAGCTAGTTCGCAAAATAACACTCCACTATTTTACTTAATAATGAAGTGATATTACATTTAGTCGATGATTGACCAATAATAAGAGGAAAGGTTATGAAAACAGTTTCAATGAAAAAAACGGTACTCGCCTTATGTATTTCGGCATTGCTAAGTGGGCAGGGTATGGCGCAAAATACTGCCCAGCCAGCCAATTATGAATTTCAATACGAGGAAAATTCAAACTTCCTTTATCCTATCGATCTGACCGATAAATTCAAATCGCAAAATCTGTTTAATTTGGAAAATGGTTCTATTACCTTGCGGGTGAGTTCCGCATTAGGTTTTATGACTTTTTTAGGCGTTTCCAATAGTGAATCTGCGACACAATATGCCAGTTTTTATGTAAACCGGGCAAACGGCACGGATACTTTTGGAATAGAGCTTCGTAACGGTGGCAATTTAATTCACAATTCAGATCTTCGCGTTACTCTACCGGCTAATCATACGGATTTCAGAACCTTAACTTATACCTTTGATAAGGATAATCAGCAAATTACTATTTATGTGGACGGCGAAAAGGTGAAAACGCACTCGGCGTCTAAATTTTTCGCCGATATTCCGGGGTTAAATAGTGCTTTTTAAACCCAACTAAGATAATCTAAACAAATAAAACGAGTTAAATTAGGGAGAATGTTAAATTAGGTTGTAATAAGTGGAATTAAAAATGAAAGGCTGT
>NZ_JWIZ01000114.1 GCF_001038205.1 Muribacter muris
CACTACCGCTACGACCCACTGGGCAGACGGATTTGCAAGCGGTCGGCAACGCACGAAAATCTGGAAACGGATTTTGTGTGGGACGGCAGCCATTTAATCCAAGAACAGAGCGGAGAAAATCGCTACACCTACATTTACACCCACCCGGAGAGTTACGAACCGTTGGCACAAATTCAGGTTGTAAAAAATGGCGATAAACAAACCGCTTACTACCACTGCGACCAAATCGGGATACCGAGAGAGCTGACCGACCAACAGGGCAACCTACTGTGGCACGCCAGCTATAAGGGTTGGGGCGAACTGCAAGGCGAACATAATCTGAAAGGCGTTCACCAGCCGTTAAGACTGCAAAACCAGTACTTTGATAAAGAGACAGGGCTACATTATAACTTCTTCCGTTACTATGAACCGACAGTCGGACGATTTACAACTCAAGACCCGATAGGGTTAGCGGGTGGAGAGAATTTGTATCGGTTTGCACAGAATGTGAATGAGTGGGTAGATCCGTTAGGGTTGCATCCACTAGTTGTATTAGGCATAAGAGCTCTATTAACGACAGGCAGTAGGACTGGGGTAACTAATGCTACAAGGGCAGCTATCACGACTGGGGCAGGTCAAAATGCTGGAACAGCAGTAATTGGTGCGGGAGCTATATATTCAGTAAATCACGCCATGACGGTAAGCGGAACCAAGACAATGGTTGGGCAATGTATGGCGAATAAACCTAGACCTTGTGAACAATATCCAAAAAGGAATGTAGCTAAGAATCAGGCTTTAACTGCTGCTGGAATCTCTCCTGGAACTAAGCCTATAGCAAGTAGAAGTATACAAGGATGGGAACAGTATTTGTATAGTGATCCAAATGGAGGTGAGCCAATCGTTATTTCACATCATCAACAAGATGAACAACACCTTTGTCCACATTGGCATGCTGGACCAGCTAAAATGGATGGAAATAATGTAGCAACATTTAAAAATGGTGCATGGAAATATAGGAAAATTGATGGAATGACATTTGAACATAGTTTTAATTAGTTATTAATTTATGTGGAGAAACATTTATGTTATTTAAGCCAGACTTGAGTAAATGCAAAGAAAATCAAATAAAAATACTGGATTTATGGAAAAAAGATATATGCATGTCTAAGCTATTGAAGCATGCAAAGAGAGTTTTAACTATACCTGATTCTGTCGAAGTATATAACAGATTCTCAGGTAGAAATAATAGTGAATATATACATAAAAATAATATTAATGACGAATTTACAGCGCTATTGGATAAATTCTATTCTTTAAATGAACATTTATATGTTTTATACTCTGGAAGAACTTGCAAACTAAATAAGATGGGATTTTTAGATCAGGCATATCCGATTTTTTATTTAAATTATGTTTTTTTGAAAAGATATTTTTCAGAGCTAATTTATACTGAAGATTTTTTTAGTTTAATCGTTTCCGATGTTAATTTTAATACTGTAATTGATTTGTCAAATATTGATAATCATATGGAAGAGCCCGAGCATGTAGATAAATATACGATTTCATATAAAATAATTTGTAGTGTGTAAGAGGGGGTAGTGCATGAATCAAGTGTGAATGAACGAATAATACTATAAAAATGGCGTATATTTTTTATCTATATACCTTGTTTTGCTAAGAGCTATTAGCCCAGCTATATTTTGCAAAAATGAGACAGAGCCAGCCACATGTTTATACACCACAGGGTCAGGTGAGTAAGGT
>NZ_JWIZ01000115.1 GCF_001038205.1 Muribacter muris
CGAAATAACTCTCATCAACCTCGATTTTTCCTTCGAAAATGTCTTGTTCTTCAAAGTCGAGATGATATGCGATGACGAGTCTAATCTTGTGGTACAACAGTGCCGCGGTATTCGGTTGAATGTCAAACACATTAGCCGCTGTTCTTGCTGTCACTTCTGCAAAAAAATCGAGCAGTCTTAGCTGAACTTTTTTCTTTAATTTACAGTGAGTTATCTTCATTTTTGTAGTATGGCATTATTGCTAATCTACTACAGCACCTAAATTAAATGTGGTAATATTTATTTTATTGATAACTAAAAACTACCTTATATGAAGGTGGATTTTTTAGTTTACAGCGATAATAGAGAAGAGTACGAACCTATCATTATTCCCCAAGACGAAGCGGAATATCTACAAATCATCGGGCAAGTGGTGCATATTGGCAAAAGCCTAGTTTAAAATTTTAAAGCCGTTTTAAAAACCGCTCAAAACCCACCTAAAGTTATGCAAAAAGTTTCGCAAAAATAGCCCATTTTCAACCATTTTTGCCCATTTTGTTTTTTGCATAACATTCAAAACCAAAAATGCGAAGAGCCTTGCAGTTCCTAGCTTCTTCGCATTTTTTTCGCACCAAATTATTTCTTCTCTAGTTATGCAAAAAGAATCAGTACCCCATAAGATTAGACTCGTCATCGCATATCATATCGTCCTTGAAGAACAAGACATTTTCGAAGGAAAAATCGAGGTTGATGAGAGTTATTTCGGTGGTCATCGCAAAGGTAAACGAGGTCGGGGAGCAGCAGGAAAAGTCGCAGTTTTTGGCTTACTAAAACGTCAAGGAACGGTGTTTACCGTTGTGGTTAAAAAAATACCAAAGCAGAAACGCTAATGCCTGTTATGACAAGGAAAATCAGGCCTGACAGTTGGGTTTATACCGATCCTTATCGCAGTTATGATGCGTTAGATGTCAGCGAATTTCAGCACGAAAGCATCAACCATTCAGAGACTTTTGTTGAGCGTGAAAATCATATTAACGGTATTGAACATTTTTGGAGTCAGGCGAAATGCGTGCTGCGAAAATACAACGGAATAAACCGAAAAAACTTCCCCTTATTCTTGAGGCATGTGAATTTCGGTTTAACTTTGGGACACCAAAAGCACAACTAAACACGTTACGCAAATAGTGTGATATTTAGGGCTAATCTACTACAGCCCCTTATTTTTAATCACTTTATATATTCTTCTGATTTATAAGAAAAATATAAGTGATTAACTATAGAATAAAGTGAATAACTGTAGAAAAATAGCAACATTGCATACTATATCCAAGCCTGGGCGCTCGTATCCTCACCACGCCCCCGCACTTAATGTGTCGATTTCAAAGCAATACCCTCACGCCTTGCCATATATCACCGAAATCTGAACAATGGAATATTCATACTGACTGTAGTGTGCCAGTTGGCAGTTTTAAGCCTGTTTGCTGGCATTTAATATGCAACATAGACAAAATCACGCGGGCAAATGTGCTGATACAGATAATGGCATAACTGAGCAGTCTTTCCTCCGTCCTAAATTGGAAAAGCACCCACAATACCGATTTGCTACACAAAGCAGATGCTGTTGCGATATTGATGATTATTACAATCTAGCTTCATTCTGCGTTGGGATATTAATCGCTGATGCAATTTGAAGCCAGATTTAGGAGAGCATAGTTGCAGAAAGTTGATCTATTATAGTACCTCTTACTTAAACCTACCTCGGAAAGATAAAGAGAGGGCGAAGTGACCGAACTTAATTGCGGCCTTTGATGCAGAGGTTGGAGTAACTGCAGCAGAGTTGGATTTAGAGTAAGGACTCCTCTTAACTAATTGTTTTAAAATGGAAACTCGATATTTTAAGTACCGTAAAAAACGCCGTTCACATTTCTTTAAATAAAGCTCAAAATGTGATTTTGGAATACCGTTAAATTTACGTAAATGGCGTTTTGCTTGGCGCCCAAAATTCTCAATTCCGTTAATGTGGTTATAATTTTAAGCAAAATATGTGCTGTGATTGAGACAAAAATGATTAAATTCACTGATATCAAGTACATCATAACTACGGTAAGTATCGATGCAAACAATACTGTCTGGCTTCACTTGCTCTCGAATAATCGGCAGTAGCGTGGCTGATTGAGTATTTCGGTACGGTAATGGTATAAGCCTTACCATTGTGCTTGAGAAGCCAGAATACAGAGATTTTACCCGCTGCTCCACGGCCATGTTTTCCTTTACGAGCATTACCAAAGTCGCTTCCGTCTACTTCAATTTCACCCTCAAAAATTTTCAAATGTTGGCTATTTTGATAGATAAGTAGGCATAAACGATGAAAATAGTATATGATCTAACCCCAAAAGTTAGACTGATTTAATTTGAGGACTGAGTTCTGTATTTCACAGGACTTAGTCATTTTAATTTCACTTGAATACGCTCATTATTGTAGTTAATGAATATACTTGTGAATAGTTGCTCAAGTTTAGCAAAAGTTTTAAATTGTCTGTCGAAAGAGCATCTGGCTTTTAGCCGTCCGTAAAAGTTTTCCATTGCCCTGTTATCCAAACAATTTCATTTTTTCTACATACTTTGCATAATGTCATTGTCTCTAATATCGCTCAATAGCCTGGCATTTTATATTGCCAACCTTGATCGGAATGTAATATCAGATTGGACCTAGTAAGCCTTGTCGTTGCTTGTTTCAGCATACTTG
>NZ_JWIZ01000116.1 GCF_001038205.1 Muribacter muris
GTTTAAATAACAAGGAGTTTATCAAAAGATACAGTGGATCACTTTTCGATGATCTTACTGCATCAGCCTGGCGCATTTTTGCATGATCATTAACACCCAAATTAATCAACTTTTCCCTATTGATGAAAAAACACCTACTTTTGAACATAAAACGAACAGCACTGGAAGTTTTCCCAAATTATTTCCTATTTTTAGGAAAAACAAGGGGATTTTTTAGGAAAAAATAGGGAAAAAACAGGGGTATTTAGGGAAGTTTATTTTTTCAAATAATTGATTTTAAATGGATTTTTATTTTTCTTCCCTATTTCCCTAATTTCCCTAATCATTTTTACGAAGCACCAATAAAAAAATTATTTTTGCAAGAAATATGCCTGCTGATGTTCGAGTGTAAATTTTCGATGTTTATCCTAAGTTACCGGCAAAATCCGTTTGTTCACCAAAAAAAGTAAAAATGGGTAACAAGCCAACTAGCCTCGCATAAATGCAAGACAAAACTACTTGCTAACCAAAAATGGCGAAAATGGGTAATAAACTTTTATCAGTTGAACTGCCGTCCGAAAAAGATTAATAATCCTAACCTCTGAAAAATACGATCCAATGTAACCTTGATGTAACGTTTTCGGGGAAACAAAAAATATAAAACCCTTGTATCATAAGGCTAAGCACGATTTTGCAGTTCCCCCCAGCTCCACCAAATCAACTTCCGACCAAGTCCTAACAGATACTTTAAAGCCTTGAAAATCAATACTTCAAGGCTTTTTTATTGTCCTATGCGTACCTATCGGGTATTATCAAATCCTAGATTTTTAGTAACACAGCTTGAGGTTAAAAAAATTCTGTGTTACTAAAACCTTGACAAACCCTTATCAGAAAAGGGCTGAGAATATAACCTTTCTGACGATTAGAGGCTATGCCTCAATGATGCTAAACGTGGGTATTTAAATAGCTCTTACCATATCAGAATTTAAACTTTCTACTATCAATCATATAAAAAGACTATTTCAGTTATTCTAAAACAGCCTCTATTTAATACTACCGACATTAAATTAAAAATTACAAATTCCCAGCATTATTTGACCGCTTGTGCCATTTTATTTAAGCAAATACGCTTTCAATTGAGAAAAATCATTTGCCATTACCTCGGATAAGAGCGGTAATTTATTATGTTTACCTAAAGCTTCCGGCAGAGGTAATTCAATCTCCAGAATGCGTTCGACCGACTCTTTGAATTTTGCCGGATGTGCAGTGCAAAGGAAAATGCCCGTTTCACCGCTTTGCAGTTGATCGTGCAAGAGTTGGTAAGCGATTGAGCCGTGTGGTTCGCATAAATAGCCTTCGGCATATTGTGCTTTTAGGGCGGTTTCCGTTTCAGCATCGTTTAATGCGCCTGAACCTAATTCCGACAATGCCCAGCCGTTGCGTTTAAACAATTCTTCCACACGAGGCCAGTTATTTGGGCGGCTGACGTCCATTGCGTTGGATAATGTCGCCACAGTCGCATTCGGCGACCACTCGCCCGAGCGTAAATAACGTGGTACGGTGTCATTCGCATTGGTGGACGCAATAAAACGTTTAATCGGCAAGCCGAGGGTTTTCGCAATTAAGCCGGCAGTTAAGTTGCCGAAATTACCGCTCGGCACGGACACGACCACCTCTTGACGTTTGTCTGCCGGCAGCTGTGCGACAGCTTCAAAATAGTAACAAACCTGTGCAAGCAGGCGGCTGATATTGATTGAGTTAGCAGAATTTAAGCCGATTGCATCACGCAATTCAGCATCGTCAAAGGCCTGCTTCACAAGGGCTTGGCAAGCGTCGAAATCCGCTTCGATCGCCACAGTGCGGATATTGCCGCCCAATGTACAGAATAGCTTTTCTTGCAACGGGCTGATTTTACCTTTCGGATATAAAATCACCACATTGATGTTTTCCAACCCGTAAAAGGCGTGGGCAACCGCCGCTCCCGTATCACCGGATGTTGCCGTTAGAATAGTGATCTTGCCGTCTCCCCGTACTGCCGCAAGGGCTTGCGCCATAAAACGTCCGCCAAAATCTTTAAACGCTAAAGTCGGACCGTGAAAGAGTTCTAACGCAAAAATATTATCACTTACTTGGGCAAGCGGTGCTGGGAAAGTAAACGCATTTTTTACCATTGCGTTGAGCCTATCTGTCGGGATTTCCTCGCCGATTAACGCTGCCAGAATTTTTTGGCTACGCTCAACCAACGGTAATGCGAGCAGATCCTCAATATGAGTGAGTTGTGGAATTTGTTGTGGAAAGAATAATCCCTGATCTTTGCCTAAACCTTGGCGTACCGCTTGAGCGAAATTGACTTGTTCTTCGGGGTGCTTGATGTTGTATAAGTTCATTCGGTTGTCCTTGTAATTGCCATCGCAAAATAGTTTGATTTTAGCGGTTCACTTTGTTTAGTCAATGGTAAAAACGGATTTTTCACCTTTAATGCGAACCGCTTCTCAGAATAGCACTTTCCAAATTGCTCGCCTCTTTTTTCAAGCGGATAATGGCGTTCACACTATTTTATTGGGCAATACGATACCCTGCCAAACAAGGAGTTCTTATGTTTTCGTTTCTTAAAGCCTCACCGCCAACTACGAGAATTGCCTCTGACCGCACCGACGCAGAATACAAAAAATTGCGTTGGCAGGTGTTTATCAACTATCTTAGGCATTAGCTGCGTCTTTTGAGGTAAGTGAGAGTGATAATTTAAAGCCGAGAGCTTCTGTTATGCGTTCAAGCGTGCTAAGTTTCGGCTCTACGCTGCCTGATAAGGCTCTATAAAGGCTTTCTCTGCCTAACCCGGTATCTTTGGCTAATTGGGTCATTCCTCTTGCTCGTGCCACCGTATTTAAGGCTTCAATAAATTCCGCTTTATCGCCACTTTCAAGCGATAACTCTAAATAGGCTTTAATGGTTGCTTCATCGGTGAGGTATTTTGCTTCATCAAATTCATCTAATACTTTTGCCATTTTTTATTCTCCGTAGATCCGTTAGCGAGATTTGACCGTTCTCTTGTGCTTTGATTTCTTCAAGCATTGAGATAGCCTTTTCAATATCGGCTTGCTGTGTGGTTTTATCTCCTCCGCAAATAAGCAAATAAAAGACCTCGCCACGTTGGGCATAATAAACACGGTAGCCTTTGCCTGTATCTATCCGCATTTCCCATATTTCATCGCCCAAAAACTTATGATCACCAAAATTGCCTTTTTTAGCGCGGTTAATCCGCTTGACTATGGTTGCTTTTGCGATAGGATCTTTTATTTTTCTTAGCCATTCATCAAAAACAGTGGTTGGGCGAATGATGTAAATACCTGCCTTGCTCATCTCTGTTTCTCATACTTTTTGGGGATAATTGTATTTTAAAAGATACCGCTGTTCAATGACTAATCGTATCTTTTATAATACATTTTATAGTGATGCAATCGCAAATCGAAATATTAGGGGAAAGAAAATTAGTCGATGTGTATGGCTGGGACGGTGGTTTTTACGCCTTAATTATCGCCTGCTTACTTGGCTTTAGCTTTATTGCGGTAACCCTTTTCCACACGCCGCAAAAATAATCTTACAGGCAGCTTGTTTTCGGGCAAAGCGCTTTACGTTTTCGCCCGTCTGTACAATAATGTATGATCTCGATCAATTTTAACAGATAAAAGGGGCAACAATGCGAGAAATCAGCCGTGAATTACCGGCTCTATGCGTTCGGCTCGATCAGTACCGTTTAATTGAAATTGTCGGTGTCGATGCGGAAAAATACTTACAGGGGCAGCTTACCTGCGATGTGACAAAACTCACTATCGGCGAACAGACTCTAACCGCTCACTGCGATCCGAAAGGCAAAATGAGTGCCTTATTCCGCCTTTTTCGTGCAGGCGAGCAGCAATTTTTTGCGATTGTGTTGCAGGATCTCTTGCCGGAGGCGTTAATCCAGCTTAAAAAATATGCGGTATTTTCCAAAGTCGCCTTCAACGAAGATGAAAGCGTACTTTTCGGCACAACAAGCAGTGAGATCATTGCAAAAATACGCAACCAACCGACCGCTTGTATCATTGAAGGCGAACCGCAACGGGCAATTTTCTGGGGGACAGCGCCCGAACAACATTACGGCAACAGTCAATTATGGCATTTGCTCGACATTCAACAGGGTATTCCGTTACTGTTCAAGCCAAATCAATTTGAGCTGATTCCGCAGGCGGTGAATTTACAGTGCCTTGAACAGGCGATTTCGTTCACCAAAGGTTGCTATATCGGGCAGGAAACGGTGGCTCGTGCCAAATATCGGGGAATGAACAAGCGGGCAATGTTTACTCTCGTTGGCAACACAAACAATGCCGATTTACCGCCGATCGGCGAAAGCCTTGAATTGCAAATGGGCGAACACTGGAAAGCGACCGGCACGGTGTTGTCCGCCACGCTTGACCGGCAGCAGCTTTGGGTGCAAATTGTGCTGAATAAAGGCACACCGGCGGACAGCTGCTTCCGTTTCGGCGATACGGCATTGCACATCGTCCCGCTCCCTTACCGCTTGGATGACAACGAATGAGCCACTTTATCTACCCAAACGCCCGCTACATTGCCGGTGTCGATGAAGTCGGCAGAGGCCCGCTTATCGGGGCGGTGGTAACGGCGGCTGTGATTCTCGATCCCAATCAACCTATTGCAGGATTGGCGGACTCCAAAAAACTGAGCGAAAAACGCCGCCTTGCTTTAGCCGATGAGATCAAAGCCAAAGCGTTGAGTTGGTCGCTCGGGCGTGCCGAACCGGCAGAGATCGATCAACTCAACATTCTGCACGCGACAATGCTGGCAATGCAGCGAGCGGTGGCAGGCTTAGCTGTTCAGCCGGATTTTGTGCTGATTGACGGCAATCGTGTGCCGGATTTGCCAATGCCGGCGCAAGCGGTCGTCAAAGGCGATAGCTTAGTGGCAGAGATTAGCGCCGCTTCTATTTTGGCGAAAGTCGCCCGTGATGCCGAAATGGCGGAATTGGATCGCCAATTTCCCGACTACGGTTTTGCCCAACACAAAGGCTACCCGACCAAACTGCATTTTGAAAAATTGGCCGAGCTTGGCGTTACCCCGTTCCACCGTCGCAGTTTTGCGCCGGTTGCCAAAAGGCTGATGCAAAAATGAAAAGCGCCCCATACCATCTACAACGTTGCCTAGAGTGCGACAGTGTAGTCAAAATTGCAAACGATTTGCCCCATAAGACCGCTTGCTGTCCGACTTGCGATGAGGTGTTGCAATCGGGTAATCGTTGGAGCTTACGCCGCTGTGCGATTTTGGCATTATCCGTTTTGATTTTATTGCCCTTCGCCCTGTTTTTCCCGTTAATGAACATTGAATTATTGGGCGTGCCGATTTATGCGTCCGTATGGGGCGGGGTATGGAAAATGGCAACCGCCGGTTTTCCCTACACAGCATTTATGATTTTGCTCTGCTCGGTGGTAATGCCGTTTGCCTTTGCGTTATTGGTACTATCTCTACGCATTCAGCGTTGGATCGGACATCGCCCCCGTTATACGCTCTTACTGCTGAATAAAGCGAAACAGTGGGTAATGTTGGACGTTTATTTAGTCGCCTTAGCCGTTGCCGCCTTTAAGGTACGAGAATATGCGACCCTCGCATTTGATCCCTATTTAATCGCTTTCGTTGCCTCGGCAATTCTCACCACACTACTTTTTATTAAAATCGATCCGAAACGCTGGTGGCGGGATTTTTACCCAGAATATCACCCCTTATCCCCCGACACCACCGACAAGGTGCAACTTTGCGCAGAATGTGAATATACCTTTGCCGAAACCATTGTCGATAAAAAAGGGCAGACCCGTTGCCCTCGCTGCGAGAGTAAAGTCGATCTGCCCGATAGTATTAAATTACAACGGGTTTGGGCAACGCTATTGGCTGGTGTGGTGATGATGATCCCGGCTAACATACTGCCGATTTCTGCGACCGAATTAGCCGGCACAGTTTCCGCCGATTCTCTTATCGGCGGCGTAATGCTGTTTCTCGGAATGGGCAGCTATGCAGTTGCAGCGATAGTGTTCATCGCCAGTATCGCCGTGCCGTTCAGCAAAGTTGCTGCGATTTTGTACCTGCTGCTTGCCATTCATTACCGCTGGCGACACCCGATTCACTGGCAGATGAAACTACTGCATTATGTGCATTTTGTCGGACGTTGGTCGATGCTCGATCTGTTCGTGCTTGCGTTAATGATGTCGTTGGTCGAACGGGGACAAATTATCAGCTTTTCTGTCGGCGAAGCGGCATTCTACTTCGGCGCTGCCGTCTTTTTAACAATGATTTCGTCCAGCTACCTAGATGCCCGAATGTTATGGCGGCTTCACCGCCAAGCCCCATCGACAAGCGGTGAGATTTGAACAAATCTTTGCAAAGGGTTATACTTCGCCATAAAAAAATCAACAAACCAAGGAGCTATTATGCGTATTGACACTTCCGAACTGTGCGATCTCTATTCCGACCAAGTGGATGTTGTTGAACCGATTTTTTCAAGTTTTGGCGGCGTTTCCGCCTTCTGCGGCAAAATTACCACCGTCAAATGCTTTGAAAGCAACGGACTGATTGCCGACGTATTGGAAGAAGAGGGCGAAGGCAGAGTGCTATTGGTAGATGGCGGCGGTGCGGTGCGCCGTGCATTGATTGATGCGGAGTTAGCCCAACTTGCCGTTGAAAACTGCTGGGAAGGGATTATCGTCAACGGCGCAGTGCGTCAATTAGATGTGCTAGAAACCCTAGACATTGGCATTCAAGCCCTCGCCCCGATTCCGGTGGGCGCAGACAACACCAACATCGGCGAAGTCGATACCCCGGTTAATTTCGGCGGCGTAACCTTCCTCCCCGAAGACTACGTTTACGCCGACCTCACCGGCATTATTCTCTCGCCGGAACTGCTTGATCTTGTCGAACATAGCAAGGACTAACAACCATCCAACTATAAAAAATAAGGGGCTGTACTAGATAACTAGAATAAATTCTGCTTTACTAATTGTTTTAAAATGGAAAATTGAACTTTTATTTCACTGTGGTTAAAACGCCA
>NZ_JWIZ01000117.1 GCF_001038205.1 Muribacter muris
TAATGAATCTTATCGATTTAAACATCGTAATTAAGAAATAATAAAAGTGGAACACTTTTAAAGGATCTTTGTGGTTCAATTTTGGAAGATCATTGACACTCTGGAGTATCTAGAAAATATTCAAGATGAAATTGCAGAGATTTCAGAAGAACTTATAGAAACTTATTATTCAGATAGCGAATTACTTATAAATTTCCTACAAGGCTTGTGTAAAGGATTAATTGCTGATGGGCGTATTGAACAAGAAGAAATCGAATGCTTATACAATTATTTAGTTGATTATTCCGGTTATTTATCTAGAGAACCAATGTGTCAAATATTCTATGAAACATTTAAAGATGTTGATTTAGATAATATTTCAAGCAATCAAAAAGCTAAAATAAAGGCACTGATTACCGATTTTAGTGGTTGTGATAATCAGGGAAGTGTTGATGGTTTATCTATTGGTAGTTCATTTTTTGACACAGTAGAAGGCTTAGATTTAAGTGGAAAGATTATTCAGCTCACAGGGCGATTTAAATATGGAACTCGATCGAAATGTAAGGCTTTGGCTGAATCGCAAGGTGCGATAGTTTTAGATGATTGGCGTATGGATATTGATTATTTAATAGTCGGTAATTCAAATTCTCGTGATTGGATATACCAAAGTTATGGAAGAAAGATTGAAAGAGCTAAAGAATATCAGGTGAAACAAAATCATAAAGTAAAAATTATTACGGAAGAACAATGGATTGTTGAGGTTTAATTAAGCAGTCAGTTCCTAACATTATTTTGCAAATTTATCACTTACCTAGAGGAAAACCTAAAATGAAAAAATTACTTTCTATTGCGTTGTTGTCTTGTATCTTTTTTGTTACGGCGGCGGATTCAGAAGCGGGGCGTGGTCGCCAGCCTTGTTCCGGCAAGAAAGGCGGTATTTCCCATTGTACCGCAAGCGGTAAATTTGTGTGCCGTGATGGTTCTATCTCTAAATCCAAAAAAGTATGCCGCAGCAAAAAGCAGGCAGACTTTTTGAATCGGTTTGGGGTGGAGTAGTACGAGTGAAACTACTTGTGAACTGGGCGAGGAAGTTATACCACTATCTTGGCGTGGTAAATGCTTTCTCTATGTTGATAGGTGTCGTTATCGGCACCTTGTTTGGTTTAGGGGCTGCGGATTTAGATAAATTGTGGGCATTGTTTCCGAAAGGTACTTCGATTACTGATTGGATTGTAGCGATCTGTACCATAGGAATGCTAGTGGGGACTAGCTATGCCGCAATGTATGCCAAAAAAGCTGCTCATTATTCTATAATTAGTAAATTAGATGAAGTGTATGCTACGCTGGGGAGAGATTTAGAAATTATTAGATCTAATTTAATAAACTTGAAAGAACTTTGTAGTATCTTATTAGACGAAAACCGGCTACAAGGATTAAATTATGATGAGGTGGAGAAACGTTTTTTTGATTATTTAGGTAATATATTAGATGAATCTAAGGAGAAAAATATTGCATCAAATACATTATTTATGGAGAATTTCATAAAATATCCAAACTATTATTCTCTATCAAATAATTCTGTAAGTATAAAGTTAGAAATAGAAAATAAGCCATTATGTTGCATTGATTTAAAATTCTTATCACAAGAGGCAGACTTCTACTGGGAAAATATAAACAATGTATTATTAGCTATTAAAAATAAGGGGCTGTACTAGATAACTAGGGAAATCTAATTTCAGGTTAGAATAATCCCTATGAGAAGAAGTCGTTTAAGTCAGTACAAGCAAAACAAA
>NZ_JWIZ01000118.1 GCF_001038205.1 Muribacter muris
GCAACGAAAATTGCATTAGGACATCACCGAGACGATATGTTGGAAACTCTCTTTTTGAATATGTTCTACGGCGGCAAATTAAAAAGTATGCCGCCGAAGTTGATTAGTGATGACGGCAAGCAAATCGTGATTCGCCCGTTAGCCTATTGTAAAGAAAAAGATATTGAGAAATACGCCGAAGCAAAACAATTCCCGATCATTCCGTGTAACTTGTGCGGCTCGCAGCCTAATTTACAGCGTCAAGTCGTAAAAGAAATGCTGCAAACTTGGGATCGTCAATATCCGGGGAGAATTGAAACAATGTTCAGTGCGCTGCAAAATGTGACACCGTCCCATTTATGCGATCCGGCGTTATTTGATTTTAAAGGGATCCGTCACGGGCAGCACTTAGACGGCATTGAGGGCGATATTGCCTTTGATAAAGCTGACATTCCGCCTATGCCGATTGTGCAAGAGGACGAGGATATGCTAGATTATACGGAAAATGGTGTCATTAGCGTTAAACCGATTTAATTTTATTATTCAAAGAGAGGTCAAACACAATGTTATTTACTAATGAGGTTGTCATCTCAATTATCGTGTTACTCGCACTGAGTTTGTTGCGAATTAACGTGGTACTTGCGTTGATTATTGCCGCCTTAACCTGCGGTATTTTGGGGCACTACGGTGTCAATGAAGCAGGCTTCGGCGATGCGCTGAATCTGACGATTAAAAACTTCACCGGCGGTTTAGGCGGTGGGGCGGAAACGGCGATGAACTATGCCGTATTGGGTGCGTTTGCGGTTGCTCTATCCAAATCGGGCGTAACCGATTTACTCGCCTACAAAGTGATCCGTGCCTTTGGGCAACGTCCGTCCGGTCGCTCGGTATTTTGGTTTAAATATCTGGTCTTATTTACCCTTGTGCTGTTTTCAATGTCATCTCAAAACGTCATTCCGGTACATATTGCTTTCATTCCGATTGTCGTCCCTCCACTATTAAGCGTGATGAATCAGTTGAAAATCGACCGCCG
>NZ_JWIZ01000012.1 GCF_001038205.1 Muribacter muris
TTTTATCCTATTGAAATAATTTGATTTTTATAAAGGACACACGCAGTGTGTCCCTACATTCTGTTAAAATGTCTATTTTTGTGCATTTGCTACATATACCGCATTATGCAACAACAGGCGCGCCCTCTGTCTCATCAGAAAGTCAAATTTATGCTGCTGCACGTTTTATCGTGCGCTAATAGTAACATTTTTTTATGAGGGAAATTCACTCACCGCCAAATTACCGACACCATTTTGCCACTCGACTTCGGCGATCACCGCAGGGTAAAAATGCACGCTCTGCTGGTGTTGTGTCAGCCGTTGCACCAGATCGAATACCAAGGGCAGATGAGAAACCAATAACACATTTTCCACGCCGTTCTGTGCTAAAAAATCAAGGTAATTCAATACATTATCCGGTTCACCGTCCGGCGTAATACCCGCCCAACTTTCACGAATATTTGCAAAACTTTGCACAGAACCGACTGCTTGCATTCCCTGTTGCACAAAATCCGCCGTTTGCTGCGTTCGCACATAGGGGCTGACAATCACTTTATCCAAGCTAACATTTTGATTTTCCAATCGTTTTGATAGCCATTGTCCTTGTTTGAACGCCATTGTCTGACCTTTTTCCGTCAGCGTTCTTGCACTGTCTGTCGCCGCATTAAAGCCTGCTTCACCGTGCCGCATTACCCAAATCTTCATTTTGTTCCCCCTTCGGTTGTTTAAACTGAACCAATTTGGGCGTATAATGCACGGCGTTTTGAGCGGTGGCAAGCCGCAATGAAAAGATTTTTATCATTTTTACTTATGGAGTAACTCAATAATGTCTCGTAAACTCAGAAGAACCAAAATCGTTTGTACAATGGGGCCGGCGACAGACCGTGGCAATACCTTAGAGAAAATCATTGCGGCGGGTGCAAATATGGTTCGTATGAACTTTTCTCACGGTGTGCCGGAAGATCACATTGAACGTGCGAATAAAGTGCGTGAAATCGCCAAACGTTTAGGTAAACACGTGGCGA
The DNA here is from genome assembly GCF_001038205.1 of Muribacter muris. GTDB lineage: Bacteria > Pseudomonadota > Gammaproteobacteria > Enterobacterales > Pasteurellaceae > Muribacter > Muribacter muris. Next base: position 1,005 of record NZ_JWIZ01000012.1, read on the forward strand.
TTCTCGGCGATTTACAAGGCCCGAAAATCCGTGTTTCTACCTTCAAAGACGGTAAAATTTTCCTCAATATCGGCGATAAATTCACCTTAGATGCGGATCTGCCTCGTGGCGAAGGACACCAAGAAGCCGTTGGTTTAGACTATAAAAACCTGCCGAATGATGTTGTGCCGGGCGATATTCTGTTGTTAGATGACGGTAATGTACAATTAAAAGTGCTTGAAATTCAAGGCGTTAAAGTTCTAACCGAAGTGATTGTCGGCGGCCCGTTATCCAACAATAAAGGGATCAACAAATTAGGCGGCGGTTTATCTGCACCGGCATTAACCGATAAAGACAAAGAAGATATTAAATTAGCGGCTAAAATCGGCGTGGATTTCTTAGCGGTCTCTTTCCCGCAATCCAGTGCCGACTTACACTACGCCCGTCAATTAGCCTTAGAAGCCGGCTTAGAAACCAAGATTGTCGCAAAAGTAGAACGTGCCGAAACCGTTGCCACCGAAGAAGCAATGAACGATATTATTTTAGGGGCAGACGTAATTATGGTTGCCCGTGGTGATTTAGGGGTGGAAATCGGTGATGCGGCGTTAGTCGGCGTGCAGAAAAAATTGATCCGCCGCTCGCGTAAATTAAACCGTGTGGTGATCACCGCAACGCAAATGATGGAGTCAATGATCAAAAAACCGATGCCGACCCGTGCGGAAGTAATGGACGTGGCAAATGCGGTCTTAGACGGCACAGATGCGGTGATGCTCTCCGGTGAAACGGCGAACGGCGATTATCCAGTTGAAACGGTTAAATCAATGGCGGAAGTGTGCTTAGGGGCAGAAACAATGCCGAGCATTAACGTTTCCCGTCATCGTATGGAAGATTCATTCACCACCATTGAAGAAGCCACTGCAATGTCGGCAATGTACACCGCTAACCACCTTGAAGGCGTGAGTGCGATTGTCGCATTAACTCACTCCGGCGAAACGGCAAAATTGATGAGCCGTATCAGCTCCGGCTTGCCGATTTATGCGATGTCCCGCAACGAAAAAGCGTTAAACCGTTGTGCGTTGTACCGTGGTGTAACGCCGGTATTCTATGACAAAGACAGCCGTACTATTGAAGGTGCAAAAACCGCAATCGCCCTCTTAAAAGAGCAAGGTTACTTAGTCAGCGGTGATTTGGTACTTCTCACCCACGGCGATGAACTAAGAGAAGGCGGTACTAACACTTGCCGTATCTTACGAGTTGAATAATCTTTTCATTTCAGTCAAAATCCACGCTTGGCGTGGATTTTTTATTAACGACAAACCGCTATGCTCACTCTGCTTTCGCACTTAAAATCCGAAAACCTGATTTCCGAACTTAATTACCAATTTGCCAAGCTCATCGACCGTAAGCAGCAAGCCTACGCCTACTCACCCTTGCAGCAGAATTTGGCTGTGCTGCTTAGTGCCTTAGTGTCGTTTAATGTGATGCAAGGTCATAGTTGCATACGGTTGAACTCCGCGTTGGCACTCAACCCGTTCGGGCTGAAAGGCAAAACGCTTACCCAAGATTATACGCTTTTGATTTTGCAAAAAATTGAGCATATCTCACCGCTTGAATGGCAATCAGTGTTGGCGGATCATATCGCCTTTAGCAGTAGTCCCGATCAGATTGCTCCACTCTTATTCCAACACGAACGGCTCTACTTTTATCGCTATTGGCAAGCGGAACATCGCATCGCCCGTTATTTTCAACAAGCAGTCAATTCGGCGGACGAGTTTGCAAATGATGATCAACACTCCGCTATCCTTGCTCGCTTTTTTACCCCACAAACGCAGATAGACTGGCAGCAAATTTCGGTGGCAACCGCCCTTGCTAAGCCGTTTTGCCTGATTTCCGGCGGGCCGGGTACGGGCAAAACCCGCACCGTTGCGATCTTACTGGCGGCGTTACAACTTAAACAATTAACGCTAAGCCAACCGCTGCTCAAAATGGCGTTAGTTGCCCCAACGGGCAAAGCGGCGGCACGGCTGAAAGAGTCGATTACGGCAAATATGGCACAGCTTGATATTCCGCACAGTTTGAAAGAGAGCGTACCGCAACAAGCCTCGACCATTCACAGTTTAATCGGGATTCGTCCCGACCGCGATACGCCCCGCCACCATCCTAAAAATCCGTTACATCTTGATCTGGTGGTAGTTGATGAAGCCTCAATGATCGACCTGTTTGTAATGGAAAAATTGCTCAACGCACTCAAGCCTCAAACCCGTTTAATTATGCTGGGCGATAAGGATCAACTTGCCTCGGTCGAAGCCGGCAACGCAATGGGGGAATTGGGAACGCTTACCACGCTCGGTTACAGCCAAACGCACAGCCAATATTTAACCAAGGCAACCGGCTACCCGATTTTCTCGCAAAATCAGCGAGTGCCGCCGATCTGCGATACCCTTTGCCACCTTCGCCACAGTTACCGCTTTGATGAAAAATCGGGGATCGGGCAACTGGCGGCACACATCAATGCTAAACAAGCGGTCGGATCTTGGCGGATTTTAGCAAATCGGGACTATGCTGATCTCAACTTACAGCCCTACCCTGCGGTAACGCAATTTTCGGATAAACGCCAATGGCAGCAAGCCTGCGTTAATCAGGTGGTAGAACAGGCAGTGTATTACTATCGGGACTATTTAACACTGGTCAAGCAAAGGCTCACATCACCTACACAGGTTTCAGTGGCAGATATTTTTCAGGCATTCCAAAAAGTGCGTTTTTTATCGGCATTGCGGGTCGGTGAATTAGGGGTGGAACGGCTTAATCAAACCATTGCCGAAGCCTTGCAAACCGCCCGTTTGGTACAGTTTAAGCAGAGCCGGGAAAGCTATCTCGGTAAGCCGATTTTAATCACCGAAAATGCCCCGCAGCAACAGATTTTCAGCGGCGATGTGGGGATTATTCTGCCGGACGAACAGGGCAAACCTCGCATCTATTTTGAAACGAACATAGACGGCAAACCGCTCAGCATTTCCCCTAGCCGTGTGCCGAGCTATGAGCCTGCCTATGTGATGACAGTGCATAAATCGCAAGGCTCGGAATTTGAACATACCCTGCTCATTATGCCGCTGACCTTTTCGCCGGTATTAACGAAGGAATTACTCTACACGGCAGTTACCCGTGCGAAATGCCGCTTTACCCTGTTCAGCGAAGAAATGATTTGGAAAAAAGCCGTACAAGCAGATATTCAACGCCAAAGCGGTTTAAATGCCCAACTGCTACAACTTTTTGAACAACAAATTTCAGAAGTGTGATATAGACCAAATTTTTTCCGGGCAAAACAGCGTAGAATAGCGACTATCATACGCTTAAGACAAATAAGGAAGTCAGATGATGGGCGAAAAACAACGTGTCGGGTCATTACTTAAACAAAATTTCTCATCGGGGCTGGTGGTGTTTTTAGTCGCACTGCCGCTCTGTTTAGGGATTGCCTTAGCCTCCGGCGCACCGCCCCTTGCTGGCGTGATTTCCGGCATTGTCGGCGGTATTGTCATCGGTTCGCTCAGTACCTCACCGATTAGTGTCTCCGGCCCGGCGGCAGGGTTGGCAGCCATTGTACTCTCCGCAATTGCCGAGCTGGGTTCGTTCGAGCTTTTTCTATGCGCCGGTTTAATTGCCGGCGTTATTCAACTTATTTTCGGTTTTATACGAGCCGGCAGCCTCACCAACTACATTCCCCTCTCGGTCATTGAAGGAATGTTAGCCGGTATCGGCGTACTGATTATCCTCAAACAAATCCCCTATGCACTCGGCACAAGCCAAGATAGATTACTGACACTAATAGACCTTGATATCCATTTCGGTTCGCTACTCGTGGCAATCGTCTCCCTCGTGATTATGCTAATTTGGGAACGCCACCCACGTTTCAAATACTATAAATTATTACCGTCTGCGTTAGTCGCCGTCGTTGCAGGTATTCTGCTTAATCAACTGTTTATCACCTTAAACAGCCGCTTAGCCATTACCGATCACCAACTCGTCCAACTGCCTGTGCTGCAAGATACCGCACATTTCGACCATTTTCTCCGTTTTCCGCACTTTGAAGGGCTAATGGATAGCCGTGTATGGCTAATCGGCATTACGATTGCGATTGTCGCCTCCATTGAAACATTACTCTCCATTGAGGCGGCTGATCGGCTAGACAAACATCGCCGCATTACCGACACTAACCACGAATTACGGGTACAGGGCGTGGGTAATCTTTGCGCATCGTTGATCGGCGGCTTGCCGATGACATCGGTAATCGTGCGTTCTTCTGCCAATGCCAATGCCGGTGCGACCCATAAACTTTCAACGATTATTCACGGTCTTTTACTGTTGGTCTGCGTCTTAGCAATGCCGATATTGCTGAATAAAATTCCCCTTGCAACCCTTGCGGTCGTGCTTATTTTAGTCGGGTTTAAACTCACTCACCCGAAAGTGTATAAGCAATTTTGGCAAAAAGGCATTTACCAATTTGTGCCTTTTATCGCCACAATGGTAGCCGTGGTCTATTTAGATTTATTGAAAGGGGTTGGTATCGGTTTGCTCATCAGCATTCTGTTCATTTTACACGGCAGTATGAAACGCTCTTACTATTTAAGCCGTGAAGAATTAGCCGCCGCCGATGAAATCGTGTTAGAACTGGGGGAAGAAGTGTCATTCCTGAATAAAGCAGCAATAAAGAAAACCCTAAAAAACGTGCAACCAAACTCAAAAATTACGATTAATGCCGAACGCAGCCTCTACATTGCCAGCGATGTGCTAGAGCTGTTGGAAGACTTTACCAATGTGTATGCGCAAGAAAACGATATTCAAGTTACCCTACGGGGATTTAAATATGATTATGAAGACCAATCCAGCCACGGCAGCCACATTCGTGTCGAACACCGTAGTCGGATTTAAGGTAAATTTAAGTACTTTTTAATTTTTTATATTTCTCACAGCTCCATAAACTTACCGACCACAGCAGCTATTTTCATCGTTTAGTCTTGCTTATCTATCAAAACAATTTACCTTTGGAAAAGGGCTGTCCTAGATAACTAGGCTAAGTCTCCTTTAACTACTTGTTTTAAAATTAAAACTTGAGTTTTATGTCACTGTCATTAAAACGCTATTCACATTCCTTTAAATAAAGCGCAAAATGCACTTTTGGAATACAATTAAACTTGCGCAAATGGCGTTTGGCTTTACCCCAAACCTTCTCAACTCCATTAATGTGGTTATGATGTTCGGCAAAATATGTGCTGAGATTGGGGCGGAAATGACTAAATTCACTGATACAAGTACATCATAACTACGATCAGTATCGGTATAAACAATACTGTCCGCCTTTACTTGTCTCGTATAATCGGTAACAATACAGTGGCAAGTTTAAATTGTAAAAATAGATGTCAGAGCATTTGAGGTAAGGTAGCCTAATAACTTCGAATACTAATCTGAAGGCTTATTTTCCATAAAAATTCCCTTGAGTATAGAGTAATTTAGATAATAAAGAGAAATATCAGTCAATTTATTTATTAACTCTTTAAGCAACAGAATATTTAAAAGAAATTTAAACAGCCTTGCTCCCTAGTGATAAATTTCCTAGTTTTATTAGTTCCCCCCATTTAACGGATGGATTGTTATTACCCCCTCAAATCACTCGCCTGCTGTAATAGATTACGGCTCTCTTTTAGGAATTGAGCCGAGTAATCGCCGAACCATTGGCGGACATTTTCAAATGCGTTGAGAAATCCCTGTTTATCATTCTGTTTGAATAACGCCAAACTCTCGGCAAAATGCTGTTGTAATGCTTCGATCACGGCTAAATTCTCCGGCTTATCCGCAATAATATCGGCATATAATTCACCATCTTGGGCAAATAAGCGCCCAATCATTGCAAGTTCTAGGCGGTAAATCGGCGAAGACAAAGCTAATAATTGCGGGAGCTTAACCGCTTGTTGAGAGAGATGCACACCGTAAACAAACGTGGAGAAATGGCGCAATGCTTGAATATAGGTCATTGCGTGATCGTGTTCGTTTGCATCAATCGACTCAATTTTACTGCCCCAAATCATCATTTGATCGAGCAGCCATTGGTAACGTTCCGCAAAGCGTCCGTGGCAACAAGCAATAACCTGCTTTGCCATACTGGTAATATCAGGCCCGAACATTGGGTGCAGTCCGACCACTGCACCTTGATGCACTTCCAACATCTTCGCAAGCGGCTGTGTCTTAACGGAGGTGAGATCCGCTAAAATCATATTTTCCGTTAAATACGGCTGCAGTCGCTCTATTGTTTCCAACGTTTTATCTATTGGCACACACACGATGACAATATCCGCATTGGCTAAAATTGCCTGTGCATCGTCCCAATCTTGCCGATCCAATACCTCAACATTGTAGCCGGATTGCTTAAAATAATGGGCAAACAGTCCGCCTAATTTACCTCGCCCACCAACGATAACCATTTTCTCAATATCAGTATTGATCTTTTTGAAGCCGTGCCGATTTTCATTCGCGTAAGATTCCCTCATCACTCGGCGCAGAACATCTTCAATTAAGTCGCCTGAAATTTGCTGCTTTTCCGCTTCCTGACGGCGGGCTTGAATCATTGCCGCTTCCCGATCAGGGGCATAAACAGGCAAACCGTACTGATGCTTAATTTTGCCGACCTCAGCAACTAAAGCGAGGCGTTTTGCTAAAAGTTGGATAAGTTGTTGATCAACCTGATCAATCTGCTCTCGGATAGGGGCTAAAGAGTTAAAATCGTTCATATTATCACCAAAAATAAAACAAGCGGTTAGTTCCTTCGCATTATTTGCAAAAATTCGGTATTATGTAGCAAATGCACAAAAATAGACATTTTAACAGAATTGTAGGGACACACTGCGTGTGTCATTTATAAAAATCAAATTATTTCAATAGGTTAAAATCCGGACACTTGCAGTGTGTCCCTACAACCTAACAAAAAACAACTTTGTGCAACTGCTACATAATATTGCAAAAATTAAAGCAGAACCGACCGCTTGTTAATGTTATCGATTGAGTTGTTGGGCAAAATTCGTCAGTAATGTTTCGGTCGTTTGCCAGTCGATACAAGCGTCCGTAATGGATTGACCATACTGCATCGCACTAAACGGTTGCTCCGAAGATTGATTGCCGGCAACCAAATGGCTCTCTAACATTAAGCCGATAATGGACTGATTGCCGGCATTCAGTTGTGCCAACACATTTTCTGCCACTAACGGCTGGCGGCGATAATCTTTGTTAGAATTACCGTGGCTGCAATCAATCATTATCGCTTCCGGCAATCCGGCTTTACGCAAAGCCAATTCGCATTCTTCGACAAACGGTGCTTCAAAATTCGGGGTTTTGCCACCCCGCAAAATTACGTGCCCGTCCGGATTTCCTTTCGTTTTGAGTAATGTAACCTGTCCCTGTTGGTTAATACCGATGAAACTGTGCCCCATTGCCGAGGCCTGCATCGCATTTATCGCCACCGCTAAATTGCCGTCCGTCCCGTTTTTAAAGCCCACCGCCATTGATAATCCTGATGCCATTTCCCGATGGGTCTGCGATTCGGTTGTTCTCGCCCCGATTGCCGACCAACTGAACAAATCGGCTAAATATTGCGGGCTGATCGGATCAAGTGCTTCTGTCGCAAGCGGCAAGCCCATTTCCGCTAAATCTAACAATAATTTACGGGCAATGCGTAACCCTTTCTCTACATCGAAAGAGCCGTCCAAATTCGGATCGTTAATCAGTCCTTTCCAGCCGACCGTGGTTCTCGGCTTTTCAAAGTAAACCCGCATTACAATGTAAAGTTTATCTGACACTTTATCCGCTAACGCTTTTAATTTTCTGCCGTATTCCAACGCAGAAATCGGGTCGTGAATCGAGCAAGGTCCGATCACGATCAACTGACGCTTATCTTTTTTGTGAATAATATTGGAAATGACTTGGCGGGAAGCCTCAATCTGCTTACGTAACGTATCGCTTAACGGAAACTCCTGTTTCAAGCCCTGTGGTGTGAGTAGCACTTTTTCATCAGAAATATTAACATTGTGAAGACTATCTTGGTTGATGACCGTGTTCATTTTTGTTTCCTTACCTGTAAATTATTTAGTACGAGATAATTTACAGCTTTACCGCTAAGGTTTCAAGCACTTTTTCAACCACTTGTTCAACTTTAATCTGTTGCATTAGCTCCTTCCCCTTCGCTTTAGTTGCCCAAGGCAATGCCTGCCAAGGTTTGCCATATTCTGCCAATATTGCCTCATCATAGACGGAAATCACCTTATCCAAATCCCGATACGGCCCAGTACGGCGGGGATTATGCACCGCATAAAGCCCTATCACAGGGGTATGTTGGGTTGTCGCAATGTGGGCGGGGCCGGAGTCGGACGACAGCACTAAATCCGCTTGTCGAATCAATGCCGCTAATTGTTTTAATGTTGTTTTACCCGCAAGATTAAGGCAGTTAGGCGCAAGTTGTTGAATTTTTTCAGCCGTTTCCATTTCATAAGCTGAGGGAGAACCGCAAATGATCACGTTGATATTATGGGCTGCCAGTATATTGGCAACCGCTGCATAATTTTCCGGCAGCCAATCTTTTTCTATCTTGCTGGAACAAGGGGCGATCAGGATATTTTTGCGAGCGGGCGCCAAAAACTGTGCCGTATAGTCCAAATCTTCTTGGGTAACAGGCAATGCCCAATGCGGTGTTAAATCTTGCACACTAAGGGCTTTGGCGAACATCATCTGTCCGTCTAAAACGTGGGGACACGCGGTCTGTTCCACTTTAACATTTGTAAACAGCCACTGCCCTTCCCTTGCTCTATCACGGTTAAATCCGATTTTCATTTTTGCCCGAATACCGAGAGATAAAACAGACGCACGCAACGCCGTTTGCATATTCAGCAGCGCATCGAACCGCTTGTGGCGTAGCATTCGCCAAAGTGTCAAGATACCTTTCCAGCCCGATTTTTTATCATAGGGAATCAGGGTAACATTTGCTATTCCTGACATTAAAGCAGCTTCGGTTTTCCCGATAATCCAATAAATTTCCGCTTCAGGATAGTGGCGCTGAATCGCTTGAATGACCGCGAGGGTGTGGCAAACATCACCGATAGCGGACAGACGTAATACACAAAGGGAGAGAGGTTTTTTCATTAAAATTCACGGTTCTTGAAATAGTAGCGACGATCGTCATCGTTAAGCATACGCAGCACCCGACACGGATTACCGGCGGCAATGCTATTGTCTGGAATATCACGGGTTACGACACTGCCTGCACCAATCACCACATTATTCCCAACACGCACATTCGGCATTATCACCGCATTACCGCCAATCCAGACATTATCGCCGATTCTGATCGGCAAGGCGAACTCTAGACCGCTGTTGCGTTTATCCGGATCAAGCGGGTGGGCGGCGGTAAATAATGACACATTCGGTGCAAACATCACGTTATTGCCGATCACAACTTCGGCACAATCCAAAATTGTGCAGTTATAGTTGGCGAAAAAATTATCGCCAAGCTTGATGTTATCGCCATAATCACAACGGAACGGCGGTTCAATATGAAATGTACCGCTTTGCCCAAATAATTCTCGGAACAACGCATTGCGTGCATCCACCTGATCCGGTGGCAACTGCGAAATCTTAAAACAGCACATTTTGGCACGCAAGCGGTCGGTTTGCAGGCTTTCATCGGCAGGATCATAAAGCTGCCCTGCTAACATTTTTTCACGTTCGTTCATTGTCATACCCTATAAACATTTTGCCGGCTTCGGCAAACCGGCAATTTTAGTCGCCTGTTTTGCCGGGCCGTCAGGAAAAAGGTGTTGCAAATAACGGCTGTTACCCTTTTCTTCACCAAATTTTTGGGCAAGGGATTTGACCAACATTCTGATCGCAGGCGAGGTTTTATACTCTTGATAAAATTCCCGCACAAAAAAAACGATTTCCCAGTGTTCCGGCGTAAGTGTAATGTTCTCTGCCTTGGCGATTTCTTCTGCCAACTCAGGCGACCAATCGGCTAAATTTTTCAGATAGCCAAATTCATCGGTGGCAAATTGTTGTTGATTTAATTGAATAAAATGATCCATAGTCCAATAAAAAATGCCACATTACTGTGGCATTTGTCAAAATCGAAAACTTAGTCGTCGCTGCCGAGTACCCCAAAAATATTGAGGAAACTCACAAATAAGTTGTAGAGAGAAACGTATAAATCCACTGTCGCACGGATATAGTTCGTTTCGCCACCGTGGATAATATTGCTGGTTGCAAGCAAGATCGCACCGCTTGAGAACACAATAAACAGCGCGCTAATCGCAAGGCTTAATGCCGGAATCGCTAAGAACAGGTTAGCAATCACCCCAACTAATAGTACGACAAACAACGCAATCATCATTCCGGAGAGGAAAGACATATCTTTTTTGGTGGTCAGCACATACGCCGAACAGGCAAAGAAAACCAATGCGGTTGCCCCAAAGGCTAATGCCACCACATCGCCTAAGCCGTGGCTGAGGTAAGCGTTTAAAATCGGCCCAAGGCTATAACCGAGAAAACCGGTCAAAGCGAAAACGCTGGCAATACCCGCCGCACTATTTGCGGTGGCGTTAGTTAAAAATAATAAACCGTAGAAACCCGCCAACATTCCCCACCAAGGTAAACGCGGCAGGTTCAACGTCATCGCCACGAAAGCGACAACCGCCGAAAAAGCAAGGGTCAGCCCTAATAAAAAGTAAGTATTGCGTAACACTTTGTGGGTGCTCAGCAGGGATTCACTGCGTGTATCCGTTACTAAACGATCTTGCATAAAAACTCCTGTCAATAAAAGGATTTGAGATGAAAAAACACGGATAAATTAGCGGTAAATTCAACCAAAGTCAATAGAAAACCGCCCGTTTAATTTACGCTACGTTTAATGCGCTTCGTCCCAGTTTGTGCCGATACCGACCTCGGCAATCAGCGGGACGGTCAGCGCTATTGCGCTCTCCATTTTCTGCTTAATCAGTGCCGAATAATGTTCAATACGTTCTGTTTTGACTTCAAATACCAGTTCATCGTGGACTTGCATAATCATTTGAATGTCATCGCAATCCCGAATTGCTTCATCAATCGCAATCATTGCCACTTTGATAATATCTGCCGCTGTGCCTTGCATTGGTGCGTTAATCGCAACCCGCTCGGCTGCTTTGCGGCGAATTTGGTTGCTAGAACGAATATCCGGCAAGTATAAGCGGCGACCAAACAGCGTTTCCACATAGCCTTTTTCAGCCGCACTTTCCCGAATATTCAGCATAAATTGTTGCACTGACGGATAACGTTGGAAATAGCGATCCATATAATTTTGCGCTTCGTTACGCCCGATATTAAGCTGATTTGCCAAGCCGAAAGCCGACATACCGTAAATCAGTCCGAAGTTGATCGCTTTGGCACTGCGGCGTTGCTCGCCGGTAACGGCGTCTAACGCTACGCCAAAAATTTCGGCGGCAGTGGCTCGGTGAATATCTTTGCCCTGCTCAAAGGCAGCAATCATCGTTTCATCGTTTGCCAAATGCGCCATTATGCGCAGTTCGATTTGGGAATAGTCCGCCGCTAAAATTTGATAACCTTCGCGGGCAATAAAGGCTTGGCGGATACGTCTGCCTGCGTCATTGCGGATAGGAATATTCTGTAAATTCGGATCGCTGGAAGAGAGCCGCCCGGTTGCCGTTACCGCTTGATGATAAGAGGTATGCACCCTGCCTGTGTGAGGGTTGATCATTTGCGGTAATTTATCCGTATAAGTGGATTTCAATTTGCTCAAGCCCCGATGTTCAATCAACAAGCGTGGCACACTATGCCCCATCGCTGCCAGTTCTTCCAACACCTCTTCATTAGTTGAAGGTGCGCCTTTCGGGGTTTTCTTCAACACCGGTAAATTTAATTTTTGGAATAAAATATCTTGGAGCTGCTTGGTCGAGGCAAGGTTAAACACTTCTCCCGCCGCCTGATGCACCTGTTGTTCCAATTCTGCCAAACGCTGTTCAATTTCGTTAGATTGTGCGTGCAATAAACTCGGATCAATCAACACCCCATTCCGTTCTACCCTTGAAAGCACCGACACGAGCGGCATTTCCACTTGCTCGAAAAGCTGTTGCAGGCTTGGCACGTCAGCTAGCTCGGCGGATAACACCTGATGCAATTTCATTGTAATATCCGCATCTTCGGCGGCGTATTCGGTTGCCTTGTCCAACGCAATATAATCGAACGTTTTTTGATGTTTCCCTTTACCCGCCAGTTCTTCAAACGGGATTGTTTGATGCCCTAAATAACGATCGGCAAGCTCGTCCATATTATGCCGCCCCGTGCTGTTAAGCGTGTAGGATTCCAGCATTGTATCAAACGCCACGCCTTGTAATTCAATACCATTTCGGGCAAAAATGGTTAAATCGTACTTGATATTCTGTCCGATTTTGTTGATCTGCGGGTTTTCCAAGATCGGCTTGAGGCGAGCTAAGCAATCGGCTTTATCAAGCTGTTGCGGTAACAGTGCCGCTTGCGGCTCAAGCTCGTCAAACAGATCATTCTGCTCGCCCGCAGCCCCTTTATGGGCAAGCGGAATATAGCAGGCTTCGCCGTTTTCAAGGGCAACGGAGATGCCGACCAAATCGGCAGACATTGCATCAAGGCTATTGGTTTCGGTATCTACTGCAATTAAATCCGCCTGCTGTAATTTCGTCAGCCATTGTTGGAACAATCCTTCACTGTTTACACATTGGTAAGCGGTGCGATCGATACTGATTTTTGCAATCGGTTTTGCAAGGTTTTGCTCGGTACTGACCGCTTGCGTAGCAGCATAGCGGTTAGGAATGGCTTCCGGTGCGGTTTGGGTAACCGGATTGGCATCGTTCATTACTTCATTCAACCAGCGTTTAAATTCATAACGCCCGAACAACTCCACCAGCTGATCCCGCTGCTGCGGCTGGGTCAATAGCTGATCGTGGCTGACCTCAAGTGCAACATCGGTTTTAATCGTCGCAAGACGATACGAGAGATCCGCCATTTCCTTATCAGCTGCCAGTTTCGGCGCAAAGGTTTTCGCCCCACGAAAGCTCAAAGTCGCCACTTTGTCTAAATTCGCATAGATTTCCTGCATTGAGCCGATCCCTTGGAGCAACGCCAGTGCGGTTTTTTCACCCACGCCTTTCACCCCCGGAATATTATCCGAGCTGTCGCCCAATAAAGCGAGATAATCAATGATCAACTCCGGCGGAATACCGTATTTTTCAACCACGCTATCACGGTCAAGTAGCGTATTGTTCATTGTGTTGATCAACATAATATGATCGTTCACCAGTTGTGCCATATCCTTATCGCCGGTGCTGATCAGCACGTTTTTGCCTGCCTGTGCCGCCTGCACGGCGAGAGTGCCGATAACATCATCGGCTTCCACCCCTTCCACCGAAATCAGCGGAATGCCGAGTGCTTTAATCATTGCGTGTAACGGCTGGATTTGTGCGCGTAATTCGTCCGGCATCGGCGGACGATGAGATTTATAGGCATCATAAAGCTCGTCCCGAAAGGTTTTGCCTTTGGCATCAAACACCACGGCAATATGGCTCGGCTCGACCTGCGCAATCAGGCTTTTCAACATATTCAACACGCCATACATCGCACCGGTCGGTTCGCCCTGCTTATTCGTCAAAGGCGGAAAAGCGTGAAACGCACGGTAAAGGTAGGACGAGCCGTCCACTAAAACAAGGGGGTTAGCTGCAATGGTTGCCATTTGGATTCTCTCGGTTGAACAAAAAAGAAAGCATTATAACGGAAAGTGGCAGGGCTGATAAATAGTTGCAAATATTTGACGATCGGCGACCGCTTGCACGCAAATTTATTCAAATAAAATCCTCCTGAAACGCACGACTAATAGATTAAGCCATCGTTACAGAGGGATAAGCACTTAGCACTTTTCAGTGATCGAACATCACTTACGTTGCAGGCTGCCTAATCGTCAATTAGTCAGACTGGGCTAATTGCAACGGCGGCACGTCCTTGCCGATGCGTTGATAAAATTCAACCACAAAATCGTCAAATCGGTCATCTTCAATCGCTTGGCGGATTTCCGCCATTAAACGTTGGTAGTAGCGTAAATTGTGAATAGTATTGAGCCGTACGCCTAAAATTTCATTACACTTATCCAAATGATACAAATAGGCTTTAGTGTAGTTTTTGCAGGTATAGCAATCACATTCTGCGTCTAACGGGGTGGTATCATTGCGGTATTTGGCGTTGCGGATTTTCACCACGCCGTTGGTAACGAATAAATGACCGTTTCGTGCATTGCGGGTCGGCATTACGCAATCAAACATATCAATGCCGCGGCGAACCCCTTCGACCAAATCTTCCGGTTTACCGACCCCCATCAAATAACGGGGCTTGTCCGCCGGAATTTGCGGGCAAACATACTCTAAAATGCGGTGCATATCCTCTTTCGGCTCACCGACCGCCAAGCCGCCAACTGCATAGCCGTCGAAGCCGATCTTTACTAATCCCTCAACGGAAATTTTACGCAGTTCTTCATAAACGCCCCCTTGGATAATCCCAAATAACGCGTTTGGGTTTTCCAATTCATCAAAACGATCACGGCTGCGTTTTGCCCAACGCAACGACATCTCCATTGATTGTTTGGCATAATCAAAAGTGGCAGGATAAGGCGTACACTCATCAAAAATCATCACAATATCCGAGCCGAGATCGTATTGGATCTCCATTGATTTTTCAGGGGAAAGGAAAATTTTCTCACCGCTAATCGGGTTTTGGAAATGCACACCCTCCTCTTTAATTTTACGCAATTTACCGAGACTGAATACTTGGAAACCGCCGGAATCGGTTAAAATCGGTCCGTGCCACTGCATAAAATCGTGTAAATCGCCGTGCTGACGCATCACTTCCTGCCCCGGACGCAACCATAAATGGAACGTATTACCCAGAATAATTTGCGCCCCCGTAGCCTGCACTTCTTCAGGAGTCATTCCTTTGACCGTACCATAAGTACCAACCGGCATAAACGCCGGCGTTTCCACGTGAAATTCACCTTTCGGGCGACTAAAAGTCAAACGCCCACGGCGTGCATTACCGCTGGTTTTTTTTAATTCGTATTTCATAAAGCCTCAAATGAACACTCTGAGAAATTCCCCTTATATTTCAATAACATATTAATAAATAAAGGTGATTTATTGATAAATATAGATAAATAAAAATTTCAACTACAGTTTTTACAGCCTATGGTTGGGCATAGGGTATCGCAATATTGATGTTTGTATGCCTCAAAATATCTTTCAGCACTAAAATATTGCCACCATTTACCATAGTGGTGGATTGCAAACCTATGCGTAAAATTGTCCACGAAACCAACCAATCCCCGCCAATTTAATTAACTTTCGGGTCGATAGACAAATATTTTTAATCACACCTAAATCTGATAAATACTGCTCACAATCCACTAAGAAGTACCTAATATAGTTATTGAGTAGAAAATATAGCTCTCTTTAATCTTAAATTCCCAAAACTCTTTCAACAACTTTGTCTATTTTCACTTTTTAGTCAAATCAAAACATTAATCATTGAAGTAAAAATACGCAAATTCATATTTTCCATATTAAGGGAAAACTGCCACTACAGTTGTTTTAAAAGAAAAAATTTTAAACATTTTCATTGACACTAAACAGTGGGATACGGCAAGGTATCCCTCTATAATCACGCTAGGCTTACCCAAACCCTTTTAAACCAACTACGTGGACGTATTCTTGGTTGTTGGTGATTTTTCGTACCAGTTTGTAGGTTGTGCCACGTTCCGGACTGATGTTTTCCGGCGCAGCAATAAGTAATTGCATATCCAGCCGTTCGCACAATTCAAATAAGGTATTGATTGAGAGTGCGTCTAAGCGTGCAGCTTCATCTAGGAATAACAAACGGCACGGTAGAATATCTTTGGCACGCAAGCGGCGGGATTCTTCTTCCCAACTTTGCACCACCATCAGTAAAATCGACATTCCCGTTCCGATCGCTTCACCGGTGGATAACGCACTACTTTCCGCTTTCAACCAGCCGTCTGCGCCGCGGAAGGTTTCCACTTCCAAATCCAAATAATTGCGGTAATCCAACAGTTCCTCACCAATGGTCTGCGGTGTACGTTGTCCCATTTCGATATGCGGATTGACCCGTTTATAGAGCATTGCCAACGCTTCGGAGAAGCTGAGTTTTTGGTTCTCAAATAAATCGCTGTGCTGGCTTTTATCTTGGGAAAGCGCATTGAGCAAAATGGCGTGGGTATCACGGATATTCACCACCAAACGCACCCCTTTCACCTGTCCGAAGGCAATATTTTGCAGCCCTTGGTTGAGCTGTAAAATGCGGTTTTGTTCGCGCTGAATTGTTTTACGCAGAATGTTCGCCACGCTTTCGGCGCTGATCGCTAATTTTTTCTCACGGCTGGTTAATTCATTGGTGAGGCGGGAAAGCTCGATTTCCATTTGCTCAATCGCATCAATCGGATCATCGGTTTTGATAATATCTTGGCGGATACGCTCACGCAAATGTTGATAAACCGAAATGAAGAACGCCACTTTATTTTCCGGTTTACGGCTGTCTTCGGACGCTCGCAGGCTATCCCGCAGATATTCGTTATTCTCCACCGCCGTGCGTAATGCGCCTAAGGCTTTATCGGAAATCGAACGTAATTCTTCGGCACTTTGGTAAGCAAATTCACCACAATAGAGCCGTTTTTCCACATCGCTGTTGCGGGATAATTTCAGCACCAAGCACCAACTGATCTTCGCTTGTACCACCATTTCCCGTTGAGTGTGGTAATCCTGCTCGGCTTTGCGGAGGGCTTTGGTGAGCGTTTTCATTTCCGCTTCAATCACGGCGATCTCTTTTTCCAAATACGATTTACGCATTCGGTGTTGGCTGAGACGTTGTTGCAGCTCATCTTTGCGCTCTCTTGCCCGCTGCTCTGCACCGGCATCATTTTGAATGCCGAACTCGTTCATCTCTTTAATCAGCTCTTGCAACATCTGATTTTTCGCCTCATAAGCACTGCGTAACGAGGTCAGTACCTGATGATATTGGCTAAATTGTACCTGTTGCTGACGCAGTTGATCCCGTGCCCGCTCCCGCTCACGTTGGGCAGTTTCAAGACGCTGACGAAGCTGTTCGTTTAAATTTGATCCCGCAGCGTCAAGGGTATCTTGATAGCTGAAGTGAGCCTTGCGGTTGATCACATCGGCAAGTGCAAATACTTTTTGTTGTAACAATTTTTGTTGTTCAACCGACCGCTTGTAGTCGGCTTGCAACCGGTCAAATTGGGTCGGATCACTCTGTAACGCCGCCGCAATCGGTTCTAACTGCATCAATATCTGCCCAAATTGGCGGATAAATTGTTCATCTTCCTGTGCAATCAATAATTGCTCACGGCATTCCGCTACCCGATCCGCTAAACTCTCGTCCGCCAATAGATTGAGCTGCGGCAGCAGTTTATGCAACAACTGCAACTGGGATTTCACCGTGTCAAGCTGATGACGTAACTGCTGCTCGTGCCCTGTTGCTTGGTTTAGCTCACGTTCAATATCGGTGCGTTGTTGGCTAATCTGCTGCATCGCGGCTTCAGGATCAGCCTGGAAAGCCAACGCAAGATGCGTGCCGACAAACTGGCTTAAATGTTGGTGCAAGCGTTGGCATTTCTGGACATCAAAAGCGCGCTCGGCGTGTTGCTCGGCGGTGTGATCGCGCTCGATTTTCAGTTTGTCTAACTGTTTCTCACGGGAGGCCCGTCCAAATAGCGGCACATCGGGGAATTTGGAGTAACGCCATTGACGCTGCGACACTTTAACCACCACGCCATCGCCCAACTCTTCCGCATTGAACACGTTATCATCGAAGCCATTCGGATCACCTTCAATCAAATAGAGATCATCAGGGCAATCGTCCAAATCTGCTAATTGTGCTTTTGCCGTCTCTAAATCCCGCACCACAATGGCGTGGCGGGCTTCGCCGTACAATGCCGAGAAATAAGGCGCATCTTCGAGGGAAACATCATCATATAGCTCGGATAGCAGCACGCCGCCAAATTTTTCCGCCAACTGATTTAAACGGGCATCTTCAGCCCCGTCCGGCTGACTAAGGCGGACAATTTGCTGCTCAAGCTGCTCTTCAAGACGGGCAAGCTCATCACGCTCAAGGGTCGCTTGCCGCTCTTTGTTGAGCATTTGTTGCATAAACTGCATCACACTTTGGCTACTGCTAAAGGTTTCGCCGCACTGCTCTTGCAAGCGGGCTAACGCCGATTGTGCCGTATGCCACGCCGGTGCAGTTTGGGCAAGCTGTTGATATTGTTGATTTAATTGTTCCCTCTGCTGACGCTGTGCCGAACGATGTTCGACACTGTCTGCCAATTCGGCTTCCAAATCGTCTAAACGGGCTTGTTGCTGCTCGTAGTAATCTTCAATCTCCGCAGCCGTTTCGAGATCCGTTTGCGATTTTTGGTTAAACTCGGCAAACAGACGCTCGGCATTTTGTTGTTGATGCAAACGCTGTTCCAGCTCGGTTAATTTTTGGCGTAATGTAACCGCTTGTTGTGCCTGTAATTTTTGGTTCGGGTAGGCGGCAAGTAGTGCTTTCGCTTCCTGCCACGCTTGCAAGCGGTCGGTTTCGCCGACAATTTTGCAAACCAGCTCATAGGCTTTGTCGAACTGGCTTTTTGCCATATCCGACACGGACAACCGCTGTTCCAGTGCTAATACCTGATCGGTCATTTCATCGGCTTGAGCGGCAAATTCAGCGTGATAATCGGCAATATTAGGCAGATCCAACTGCGGCAAGCCGCAAAGCTGCTTGGCTTTCTCCAAAGCTGCGATTGCCTGTTTATATTGCAACGCACGGGTTTGCTGCGCGTCCAGTGCTTGCTGGTAATCCGCCAGTTCAGCCCGTAACGATTCCACCAAATCTTCACGATCATCGGCGTGGGCTTGGGCGTGTTCCACCAAGTCCTCCATTTCTTCCACTGCCATTTGCTGCTCTTCTAATTTTTCCGCCAGCGTCTCCACTTCTTCTTGATAGCGTGCCATTTTTTCGTGGTGGCGAGCCGCCCCCATCACCAAGTTCAGATGATGATTGGCATTATTGAAATCCTCTTCCAACTGGCTTTCACTCTGGCTCAAATCGTGCAATTCACGGCTAAACTCAACCAAGCGTTGCTGTTCAAGGGTTATATGCGATTTGGCGTTGTACCATTCTTGGCGTTTTTGTAATGCCGTTTGCACATTGCCCCGCCGTTCGTTGGCGTGGCGCATATAGTCGGCGGAGACATAATTGGTCGATTCGGTAATCAACTGCTTAAACATATCCCGATCCGCTTGAGTAACTTTAATCGCCTCAAGGGTCATTCGGTTTTCACGCAGGGCGGATTCCATATCCTGAAACGCTTGACGCACACCGGTATTTTCCGGTAATAAATAATCCCGCAACGATTTAGTGATGACGCTCGAAATCCCGCCGTAGAGCGAGGCTTCAATCAATTTGTAGAACTTACTGCGATCCGCTGCCGAACGCAGTCGCTTTGGAATCACGCCGAGATCAAACAAAAAGCTATGGTAATCGGTAATGGAATTGTATTGTTTGAACTGAACCGGCGAGCCGTCAAATTTCGCTTTCAAATCGGCTAACGCCAACACCCGTGCGCTGTTCTCGCCGACCTGCTCGGTAAGAATGCCGATAATTGTTTGATCTTGCGGAATATTTTGCAGTGAGAACGGGCGAATATCGACTTTTTTATCCCGTCCGGCAATCTGTTGTAGCCGTACCCCCGAAATAATCCGCTCTTGGCGGGAATTTTCGCTCTCCAGCACCGCATAACACACGCCTGCTTTGAGCTTACCGTACAAGCCTTTATCACGGGAGCTGGAAGTCGAACCCGCCTCGGTGGTATTGCGGAAATTCAGCAGGGTCAGATCGGGAATCAGTGCGGTTACAAAGCCTGCCATTGTGGTGGATTTCCCCGCCCCGTTACCGCCGGACAGGGTTGTTACCAACTGGTCTAAATCAAAGGTGCGGGCAAAAAAGCCGTTCCAGTTAATCAACGTCAGTGAGCGGAACTTACCCCGTGCCGCCGTTTCCCTTGCAAGCGGTGCGATTGGCTGATTAGTTTGCAATAGCGTCTTTTCCATTAGTCTTCCTCACCCTGTTCTTCACTGTCATCGTCTAAATTTGCACTGTTTTCATTCAATCCGACCGCTTGTTGCACCACTGAGGTGGCTTCCCCTTCACGAATTAAGCGTAATTGCGCCTCTCGTGGATCATCACCGCTGCGAACGTCTGCGCCGAAGCGGAATACCGCCTCGGAAATCACAAATTTTTTACTGTTTTGATCGCCGACACGGCTGATCATTCCGATCCGCTGTAAACGGCGTAATGCCCCGCTGACTTTCTCCGCTAATTTGGCTTTGTCTAAATCCGAGCCGGTCGAGCGGGGATTTACCGCTTTCAACAATTTTTGTTCGTCCGCCAAGCTCAATAATTCATCATACACTTCGTCATAGCTGAAAATGCCTTGCTGCGCCAAACGTTCGGGGCTGAGATACAAATAACATAACACCTTGCCGACCAACATTTCCATTTCGCTTAATGCACTACGGGCAATCAAGGTGCTGGCTTTCGGGCGAAGGTAGAAAAACCCTTCCGGCGCACGAATCAATTCAACGTGATAACGGCGGTAAAACAGTTCCAATTCCGCTTGGAAATCCATTAAAAAAGCGTGTTCGTCTAAGGCTTCCAAACCGATATGCCTGCCTGAACGGAGCTGGCTGTCTAATTGCGGAAAAATCGGATTGGCAATCGCCGCCGCTAATTTCTGCGGCATTAGTGCTTGAGTGTCTGTCATTGTATGTTCTCTATTCATTCTCATTGGCGTTGTCGCACGCCGTTTGATCGGCTATTTCAGCCAAAATTGTCCCTTGAACAGTTTGTAAAGTGTATTGAAAACCAAAAGTAAAATCATTAGGTTAGCGAAAATAAACGCCCCGATAGCCAAGCCGCCGAGCTGGGTGCCGGCATAAAATGCCACCGCACTGTTTGCCATTGACGCTAAACCGAATGAAAACGCCCATAGCCCAAGCGGGAAGCCGTTTTTCACGATCCACGGCAACATTCTGGCTAAAAAGAGTAATTGCAAAAAGCCGTAGCCCCATAAAAATTTGGCGAAAATATCTACCTGCCCGCCATTAACGCTCAAATAGGCAGACACACCGACAAAAGCCGGTGCTAGAATAATGCCGAGGGTCGCTTTCGCCGGATCAGCAATCGGTGCAACCCGCAAACGTTGTAATAAAATCGGCTCAAACATTATCCACGCAATCATTCCCGCCCCTAAAAACAGATAGGCAAGATCGTTATAGCCCAGCAGCGCTAACGAGCTGGCACTGGTAAAATTACTTGCCACAGACGGCAAATAAAACGGCGGTTGCACAGACTCTTCTTTGAAAGTATCCCCCCGCCACAGCGAACCGATACGCAGGCAAGCATAGGCAAGCTGGCTAACCACCCCCAGCCAAACCAGCGTTTCACCTAGTCGGTTTATCTGCCAGTGATAGAGCAAATCGCCGACCAGCATTGTAGTAATCGGGATCAAGGCTAAAAAGGAAAAACGCACGGGGCATTGCCATTCCTCTTTCACCTGTTCAAAATAGGCGAACACTTTATAGCTAAATAAGCCGATAAACAGCAGCCATACCGCCACTGCTGCTACGCCGATAATATCGCCAACCGTCTCACCGCCTTGCCAAAAATGCCCTGCGTGAAACCACGCCAGCGCTACCGCCGATAGACCGAGGGGAATGGCAAAATAGTTTGTCGGCATTGGGAAAGTTTTCTTCATTGACTGCTCCTAATGATTGTCTATTTTTGAGAGTATCCGACCGCTTGTTAGCTGTTATATTGGTCAATCAGATTGGCTTGTACTTCCGCCCCTTGTTGATTGATTGGTTGCCACTGCGGATAAACGGCTTGACTGTCTTGGCTTGCCATACCGAGTTTTACCGCCTGATCCACAATAATCCGTGCCACATCAAAATGGCGGTAAAGCGGGTATTTTTCCAACTGCTCACGCAAAATTGCGCCTAAATCGATCGGCTTGCCTTGCTCACGGAACGGGGCAAGGTGGGCTTGCATTATCGCCACAATTTGCTCTTGCACTTGCGACATCGATTCATACTCTAACGCATTCGGCAATTCGCCGACCGCATCGGCTTCGTTAAACTGCAATTCATCATCACGCAGATCGACCAACGGCTCGGCTTTTGCCGTGTAAAGTTGCCACGGTTGCTCGAAATAGTCTTGGATAGATTGGCGTAGCCGTTGCCCGAATACCCGATTTTTGTCCATATCAATCGCCGTCCGAATAAATTTATGCACGTGGCGATCGTAGCCGATCCAAAGATCGATCGACTGCTGCCCCCAACTGATAATCCGATCGAGCTTATTCTGTAAATTCACCACCAACAGATCGATAAAATCTAGCTCCGCCCGCCCGATTAAACAACGCTGAATACGCAATAGCTGGGCTTGTAATTTATCGCCAGCTGCGTTTAGGGTATCTTGCAACTCACGCAAATTGCCGGAGGTTTCATCGAGTAATTGTTGGCAGGTGGAAATCGCCTCGTGCCAATTCTGGCTCAATAACGCTGCGATCCGCTCACGGATATGTTGTTGATTTTCGTCCATAATCCGCTGCGACAAATCAATGCTGTCAAAAATTTCCGCCACAGAATATTTCAGCGGTGCAAACACTTGGCTACGCCAAAAACGCTCATCGCCGTCTTCTTCGGCGGAGGCGGAGGCACGCTGAATTTCATCGGCAACAATCGACAGTTGAATGGATAAACGCAGGCTGGAAAATTCCCGCTGACGCAGATAATAATCGGATACCCCAACCCCAAGCGGTGTTAAGCGGTAAATTGCCAATCCCTCGGTAAATTCGCTGCTAAAGCGGTTAAGAAAGCGCTGTTTGACCAGATCGTTAATCGCATTATTGGCACGCAGACTGAGGGTATTATCCGATTGCTGAAAGGTGTGAGAGATATGACGAAAAAGATCCTGCAAATCGCTTTCTAACAATTCGCCGTCCATTCGCTCATTGTTCATCACCGCAATCGCCAATAAAAACGCCAAGCGTTCGGTGGAAAGGGAGAGGGAAAATTCCCGATCCTTCGTCCAAGAAATCAATTCGGGAAGGGTTTGTGCCCATTCTGTTTGCATAGAAACCGATTATTTATCCGTTAAAAAATAGCGACCATTGTACCCTATGCGCACCAAAATGGGAAAGGCAAGCGGTTGGATTGGCTGATTTTTTTACGAATCCCCACGGATAGCCCAAGGTAATTTGAAACATACCCAACAATAGCGGGAAAAATACGGTTTAGCGGATTGTTGCAATCAGATGATCGATCATCAAACCGGCGATATCGACTTGGCTGACCCGCTCAATCATTTCCAACCCCGGACTGGCGTTCACTTCCAACACCTGCAAGCCCTGCTCGGCACGGATCAGGTCCACGCCCGCAACCGCAAGCCCTATTGCGTGTGCAGCTGCCACCGCCATCTGCTGCTCCGCTGCCGATAGTGTGATTGCCTGTGCCGAGCCGCCCTGATGAATATTTGCGCGAAACTCGCCGTCCGCACTTTGCCGTGCCATTGCCGCCACAACCCGATCGCCGATCACAAAAGCACGAATATCCTGCCCGTTCGCTTCTTGAATAAAACGTTGTTGCAATGTGCCAATCTTCGCTGTTCTCAGCGTCTCCAGCAGACTTTTGGCACTGCTTGCCTGCTCTGCCAGCATTACCCCTGAGCCTTGCGAGCCGGACAAGGTTTTGATCACCAACGGTAACGGGAGATGGTGCAAGCTCTCCGCTGTATTATACTCTTCGCCGTAGATGAGGCTGTCCGGCACGGTAATGCCCTGTGCCGCCAGTGCCTGCAAGCTCTGCCATTTATCTCGTGCCAACCGAAAAGCCGCACTGTGATTAAGCACCGCCAAGCCCTGACGTTCAAAGTGAGCCAACACATTGCAGCCCATTTCGGTGCTAGTTGTGCCGAAGCGGGGCAACACTCCAAGATAATCCGCTAATTTTTGGGCATAACCCACCGCGTGATCTTGGTAATAGGCGTGAAACTTGCCCTGTTCTAATTTCAGCAAAAAACGGTTGGGATCGAGTATATCCAACCGATAGCCCCGTTGTTGTGCCGCCTGTTGTAAGCGTTGGCAACTGTAAAGACGAGGCTCACGGCAAAGCATCAGCAGTGTCATCGCTTCAGCAAACCGTGTTTTTGGAAGAACGGTAAAATTTGTGGACGCACCGGCTCATTCAAGGTTTTTTTGAGGGTATCCTGCCAGCTAAATTCAATGCCCGAACGCTTTTGGTAGTAAGCGGTCAGTTGTTGGTCGTAATCTGCAAAGGCTTGTGCGTCCCATTCGGGATAGCGGTTTTCATAGCACATCAGCGACTGTGGCAAACGAGGTTTGAGCGGCGGATCTTGGTCGGGGTAGCCCAAGCATAATCCGACCAACGGCACACAATATTCGGGCAAGCCGACTAATTCCGCCACCTGTTCGATTTGATTTCGTAATGCGCCTATATAAACCCCGCCTAAGCCAAGGGATTCCGCCGCAATCAGCACATTTTGCGCCATAATGCCGGTATCAACCGCACCGATCAGGCTGACTTCCGTCCAATCTAATTGGGATTCTGGATTGAGCCGTTTGTGTTTTTGAAAATCAATGCAAAAAAGTAAAAACTCCGCACATTCTGCCACATAACGCATACCGGAGGCATCACGGATACCTTCCCGCAGGGCTTTATCAGTGATGCGGATAATCGACACACATTGTAGATGATTGGAAGTTGAGGCTTGTCTGCCCGCATCAATTAACGCGGAAAAAATCTCGTCCGAAATCGGCTGTGAGGTAAATTTACGGATCGAACGGTGGGATAAAATAGTATCTAACGCCGGTTTGCTGTGCATTTGGGCTTCCTTCTCTTGAAAAAATGCCCTCATCTTACGCTTTCCGCCCGATAGGCTCAAGCCTATAATTTTTCTAAATAGTGCTGACCGCCTAAATTTTGGATTTGATGGATAATCCATTGTTGCCGTTTACGCATCATCAGCCCCGGTTTATTGACTTTATAGATCATCGGATTAGGTAACGATGCAGCTAATAAGGCAGATTCGGACAGGGTCAAATGCCGTGCGGATTTGTTAAAATAATGGCGGGCGGCGGCTTCCACCCCAAAAATGCCGTCGCCAAATTCGGCGATATTGAGATAGACCTCCAACACCCGCTGTTTATCCCACACGCTTTCAATTAAAAAGGTGAGCGGCACTTCTGCCCCTTTACGCACCCAACTTGCGCCGTGCCATAAATAAAGGTTTTTTACCGTCTGTTGTGAAATGGTTGATGCGCCAATGGCTTTTTTCTGGCTCTGCTTGGCGTTACGTTTGATCGCCCACTGTATCGCACTAAAATCAATGCCGAAATGACTGTCAAATTTCTGATCTTCGCCGGCA
Organism: Muribacter muris; assembly: GCF_001038205.1. Classification (GTDB taxonomy): domain Bacteria; phylum Pseudomonadota; class Gammaproteobacteria; order Enterobacterales; family Pasteurellaceae; genus Muribacter; species Muribacter muris. The sequence continues at coordinate 26,598 of NZ_JWIZ01000012.1, forward strand.
ATCACTGCCATTTGCATTTGCCACGCAATGCGGTCAAGGCTGACCCATTTATACTGAATGCGATAATCGTCTTGCTGAATCAGATGTTCGATTTTCTTTTGTACCATATACGCCGAAAACGGCACGGGGACAACGGAAAAAATGAGGGTTAAACTGAGATAAAATCCCGCTATCGCCAAGCCGAGCCTGCTCACGCCGAACCAAAGCCACCCTTTTAGCGAGCGAAATTTAGTCGGGATAAAAAAGCTCATCAGCTTTTTGCAAAGGGAGCGGCTTTGTTTTTTTCTACGCTTTGCCATTGAGTTTATCGTTTACCCAGTTGAGCATCGCCGGATCAGTGGTTTTAAGCATATTCGAGCCGCGGGTGATGGTGGCGGCACTGGTGTTGAGTTGTTGCTGAATTTCACGCTGAGGGGCTTGGTTTTCCAATAATGCCCGCACAATTTGCACCCGTAGCCCAAGGGCGTTGCGTTCGTCTGCGGTGAGCAGCATTGCCAGCAACTCTTCCAGTTTATTTTCCTGCACCGCTTGAGTTAAGAGTGCGACAAACTGCTGCCACTCTTGCGGATCGCGTTGATGATAGGGAGATTTCATAAAGTCAGCCTCAACACAAGCGGTCGGTTTTCGCAAAAAATCGGCAAAAATCGACCGCTTGCAAGGATTATTTTTTCGCCTTTTTATTGCGTTGATCGTCCAACTCTGCGCCCTTCGGCACGCTGAATTTGAACAAGTCAGCGGCAACGTTTGCCGTGCTGATGTTTCTCAATACATAGAGATTGCTTTGTCCGTCCCGCTCAATCGTACTAAAGCCTTTGAGTAAACCGTTCGCATCAATGCGTACGTCAAATTGTTTGATTGCACTCTTTTTCGACTTCGGTTTAAGCACAAAATTATCCATATTTTGCGTTACATCATATTGATCCCAATGGTTTTTGTCATTGCTGGTCAATAGCACGAACGGGGTGTTACTCACTGCATCTTTCACCCAGTTAGCCGTTACCTGTGAAACGAAAGGATCGTAAAACCACAGGGTTTGTCCGTCAGACACAATCAAGTTCTCTTGCGGGCTTTTCGTGTCCATTCGGAACAAATTCGGGCGTTTAACGTAAAATTTCCCTTTGCCTTTTTGGATTTCTTTGCCTTTGCTGGAACGGACGGTTTGGTCAAAATCCGCGCTGTATTGGGTTGCCTGCTCTAAACGTTTTTGCAATTCCGCCACGGAGGCACTGTCTGCCAAGCTGAACGCCGAAAGCGAGAAAAGCGCTAATCCCACTAATGATGTTTTCATCATTTTTTTCATTTACAATCCTTTTTATGTTGATTAAGGTAGCCGTTGGACACTTCTCACGGAAAAGGTTCAATATTAAAAACGGATACCCGTGCCTAATCCTAGTCCGATCCCCACACCGTTTGAACCGCCACCGGCACTCACGCCGCCGTTTAAGCTGCAACCGGCTAACCATAAAATAGTTGCACAAAACAAGATTTTTTTCATTTTATTCCGCCTAACCGAAAACTATTCTAAAATATCGGGTCTAAAAGAAATCCTATTTTACCTGATTTAACCTTACAGAAAAGTCATTGTTTATGAAAATTTTCCGTCTATGTTTACTGATATGCGCCTTTTTCCCTCTTTTGAGCCAAGCCGCACCCTTTACGATCAGCGAAGAGCAGATTAATGACTACTTAGCCACCAAATTACACGAAAAAGTGCCGTTGCAGAATCGTGTCGGCATTCCGGCACTGTTTCAACTCGACTACAAACTGCATAACCTTGCCACGAAAATCGGGCAAACTGACGAAAAACGCGTGGAAATAACCGGCGTGGTGGAGGGGATCTTGCAAGCAAAGGGAAAATCCTACAATGCCGAAATCCAGTTAACAATGGATACTATTCCCTATTATGATGCGGAAAAAGGTGCACTCTTTCTCAAAGAGGTACGTTTAATCCGTTGGCAAGCCCGTCCGGAAAAATATCAGAAGGAATTACAACTGTTTTTGCCGTTATTAAGCGATGGGGTGAGCAGGTTGCTGAATCAGCACCCAGTCTATGTTTTGGACGACACCAAAACAACAGAGGCAATGGTGAAACGATTTGGCAAAGCCATTGTGGTCGAAAAAGGGCAGTTACGCCTTGAAACTGCGATTTTTTAATCAAAGTTGTAAAAAATTTTGTGATCAATGTCGAATTTTTAACGTTTCCCTGTTGAGCGTTTTACATTTTTTAATATATTTACAGTGAATGATTTAACTGTGGAGAAACATTATGGAAATCGGCATCGTAAAATGGTTTAACAACGCCAAAGGATTCGGGTTTATCACCTCGGAGGCTTATGAGGGAGATATTTTCGCCCATTTTTCTGTGATTGAAGGGGAAGGCTACCGTTCATTAAAAATGGGGCAAAAAGTCCAATTTGAATTAAGTAATAGCGACAAAGGCGCATCGGCAACCAAAATTATCCCGATAATTGAATAGTTGCGGACATTATACCCTTGTTTACCTAAACGGCTGGTCGGAACACCCGCCGTTTTTTATTGCTGCCGATTGCCCAACCCTCGCCGCCCTGTGTTAGAATGCCGCAGTTTTTTACGAAGGAATCCCTAATGAACAAAATCGAACGTCTCTTTGCCAATAATCACGCTTGGGCAGTCAAAATGAAAGACGAGCAGTCTGATTTTTTTAAACAACTGGCAGAACACCAAAAACCTAACTATCTTTGGATCGGTTGCTCCGACAGCCGTGTACCTGCCGAAAAGCTGACCGGCTTAGAGCCGGGCGAGCTGTTTGTCCATCGTAACGTTGCCAATTTAGTCATTCATACGGATTTAAACTGCTTATCGGTTGTGCAATATGCCGTTGATGTGCTGGATATTGAACATATCATCATTTGCGGGCATACCAACTGTGGCGGCATTAAAGCGGCAATCGGAATGGAAGATCACGGGCTGATCAGCAACTGGTTATTGCACATTCGGGATCTCTGGTTTAAGCATAGCCACTTACTCGGCAAACTCTCCGCCGAACAACGTGCGGATATGCTAGGGCGGCTAAATGTGGCGGAGCAGGTCTATAACCTTGGGCGATCAACTATCGTCAAATCGGCGTGGAAACGGGGCAAAAATCTCTCCATTCACGGCTGGGTGTATGATGTCAATGACGGTTTTCTGTTCGATCAAGGGGTAATTGCCACCAGCCGAGAAACCCTTGAAATTACCTACCGCAAAGCGATTGCCAAATTGATGGCGCAAGCAGACGAAATGGCGCTCAATAATCAAGAGGCAACTGCGGACAATCCGGAACAGGACATTATTGCCAGTGTGAAGGGGCTTTAGCCACAAAAAAGCCCATTTAAAAATAGCGTCATACTTTTAAATGGGCTTTCACCTCTTTCATAACCTTTACGATGTTTAGCTTTTCGTTGATAGCTTCCTTTGCCTTTTCGATTTCGCTCTACCCGCTGTCTGAATAACTTATCGGTTACCAGTGCTTTGATCGCACTCTGTTGAATATCGCCCCGCTGATGCGCATAGGCATTTGATTTTGCTGATTTTTCCATTAAAAGTTCCTTTATCTAAATACACGCCTTTTCCACTCTGAAAGGCAGGCGGAATTTTGCCAAAAATCTTGTTGATTGTATATATCAACAGATAAAAAAACGGTATAATCTTTGTCAATTTTCCCAAACTGGGCAACACGCGGTCAGTTTTTATTGATTTTTTGCAAATGAGGTTTATATGAATAAAGAAGAAGTTGGACATCATTTCTTAGCCCGTTTGGGCAAAACCCGTTTACGTCCGGGCGGCAAGCTGGCAACGGATTGGCTCATTGCAAACGGCGATTTCCGAAAAAATAAAAAAGTATTGGAGGTTGCCTGCAATATGGGGACAACCGCAATTGAAATCGCCAAACAATTCGGCTGCCAAGTCATTGGCATTGATTTGGACGAAGACGCACTCGCCAAAGCCCGTCAGCAAATTAAAGAAAATGAGTTGGAACATTTAGTGCAAGTACAACGGGGCAATGCGACCCGCCTGCCTTTTGACGATCATAGTTTTGATATTGTCATCAACGAAGCAATGCTGACAATGCTCCCCCGTGAAGCAAAAGAAAAGGCGATCAAAGAATATCTGCGTGTGCTAAAACCGAACGGTTTTCTGCTCACCCACGATGTGATGTTGAATACGGAAGATGCCGAAGATCTCCTTGCTCAACTGAGAGAGGCGATCAATATCAGCGTAACACCGATGACAAAAAACGGCTGGAAAACCCTATTCGCCGAGTGCGGTTTCCGCAATGTCGATACCTTTAGCGGCGAGATGAGCTTGCTCTCACCAAAGGGGTTAATCTATGATGAGGGCGTATTAGGCGCAATGAAAATTGTCGGCAACGCACTCAAGCCGGAAAATCGGGATACATTCAAAAAGATGTTCCAAACCTTCAATGATAACGAAAAAAAATTAGGCTTTATCGCAGTATGTAGTCAAAAATAATACGCTGTCGGCTAAAGCGCTCAACACAACAACAGGAAGGCACAATGTTTGAGATGTTCCAAAATTGGTATAAACAAAAATTTAATGACCCGCAAATTGTGGCGTTATTGGCGATTTTATTCATCGGTTTTGGGATCATCTATTTCTTCAGCCACCTGCTAATGCCGCTACTGATTGCGATTGTGTTTGCTTATTTGTTAGAGTGGCCGATTCGCTTTTTAACCATTACCCTCAAATTTCCCCGCCTATTAAGCCTGATAATCGTGTTGGGCGGCTTTATCTCTGTTTCCACCTTTCTGTTTGTGGTACTACTGCCGAGTTTGTGGAATCAAGCGGTAACATTTATTAAAGATTTACCGTCAATGTTCAACCTGCTCAATGCGTGGCTGCAAGCCTTGCCGGAACACTACCCCGAACTGATTGACTACGCAATGCTGGATTCTTTGATGGACTCGCTAAGAAGTAAAATTCTCTCCTTTGGCGACTCTCTGCTGGCATTTTCGGTTAATTCTCTTGTCAGCCTTGTCGGACTCGGCATTTATGCATTTCTCGTACCGCTAATGGTGTTTTTCCTGCTCAAAGATAAATCGCTATTTATCCAATCGGCAATCCGATTTATGCCGAAAAATCGCCGCCTTGCCATACGGATTTGGGGGGAAATGCAACAACAAATCGCCAACTATATCCGTGGCAAATTCTTAGAAATCTTAATTGTCGGTGTAGCGACCTATATCATCTTCTTATTCTTCGGGCTACGCTACCCGCTGTTATTATCTGTGGCAGTGGGATTATCCGTACTCGTCCCTTATATCGGCGCAGTTTTAGTTACCATTCCGGTCGCTTTGGTGGCACTGTTTCAATTCGGATTATCGCCGGATTTCTACTATTTACTCTTGGCATTTGTCATCAGCCAACTATTAGACGGCAATTTAGTCGTGCCGTTTTTATTCTCCGAAGCGGTGAACTTACACCCGCTCACCATCATTGTTGCCGTACTGATTTTCGGCGGCTTATGGGGATTTTGGGGCGTCTTTTTCGCAATCCCACTGGCAACGTTGGTTAAAGCGGTTATCAATGTGCTGCCAAATACGGCAGATTAAGAACTAAATCGGCTCAAACTTGTCTTATCCTTAAATTTTTTAGGTCTTAATACTTATGTTGCTTCAACAATCCCCTCGCCACCCCAATCTCCACGCCCTAAATAAAGTAGTGGCACTCGGTGGCGGACACGGCTTAGGCCGTTTACTCTCTTCCCTCGCCTTTTTAAAAGAGCGTCTAACCGGCATCGTTGCCACAACTGATAACGGCGGTTCAACAGGCAGAATCCGCTATCAACACGGCGGCATTGCGTGGGGGGATTTACGCAACTGCCTGACACAAATTATCGTCAAACCGACCGTAGCTTCCGCCCTGTTTGAATACCGTTTCGGCGGCAATGGTGAACTGTCAGGTCATAATTTAGGCAATCTGATTTTAAAGGCACTGGAAGATATGCGTATTCGTCCGCTAGAGGCAATCAATCTAGTACGGGATTTACTCAAAGTGCGTGTCGGGTTAATGCCAATGTCGGAAAGCCCCGTTCACCTCAGTGGTCGCTTATCCTGTGGCGAAACCGTACTCGGCGAAGTCTCAATTGATGCCTTAACAGAAGTCCCACAAGAAATCGCTCTCACCCCAGAGGTCAGTGCAACCCCGGAAGTCATTGATGAACTCAAACAGGCGGAGCTTATCATTCTCGGTCCCGGCAGTTTTTTCACCAGTATTATGCCCTGTTTACTCGTCAAGGAAATCGCACAGACAATCCGACATAGCCAAGCTAAAGTGATTTTTATTGACAATATCGGTAAAGAACACGGTATGGCAGGCTCACTCTCCTTACCTGATCGCATTGAATGGCTCGAAAAATCCCTCGGCTTCCAGCGATTAAACGGTGTCATCACCACCCCGATTGAAACCACAACACTCCCCGACCATATCATAACACTCCGTCGGGCATTACAAGATGATATCATCCACTACCGCCACGATCGCTATAAATTAAGTAAAGCGGTGGATAAGATAATTACCCAAATCTCTATTTAATATGCATTTTTGTAAAAACCACCGAAACACGCCATTTGTAAGGTGATTTCGGTGGGTAATGGGGAGTTAATCAATAATTACGAAAGATATTTCGCTTTTAAGGTTTTGACAACGGCTTTTTGTTCGTCAGAGAGTGATTTAGTCATTGGTTCGCGGCAATAGCCTGCTTCGACACCTTCACATTCGAGTAATCCTTTGATGGTTTGATACAAGCCGTTTGCTAAAATGCCTTCAATTAAATCATTAGTAACATTCTGAATTTCAAAGGCTTCTTTAATTTTGCCTTGTTGGGCTAACTCGAAAATTTGTCTTGCCCGCAAACCGTTCACATTGAATGTGCTACCGATTGCACCGTCAATGCCCAATACCGCCGCCGGTAGCATCATTTCGTCAAAACCGGCGTAAATTAAGTGGTTTGGGAAAGCTTTGCGTAAACGTTCTAAGAGATAGAAATCGCCTGCCGTAAATTTCACCCCGATAATTTTCGGATTTTCAAACAATTCGGCAAATTGGCTCACCCCGATATTCACGCCGGTTAAGAACGGGATAGAATACACAATCATTGGGCTGCCGGTTTCACGGATAATTGTTTCGTAGAAGTTTTTGATTTCAGGGAAGCTGAACTTATAGTAGAACGGAGTAACCGCCGATAAGCTGTCGTAGCCTAATGCCGTTGCGTATTTACCTAACTCTACCGCTTCTTTTAAATTCACGCTGCCGACTTGTGCGATCAACGCCACTTGGTCTTTCGCTTCATCTTTCGCAATGCGGAAGATCTCTTTTTTCTCTTCGGTTGAAAGCATAAAGTTTTCTCCCGTTGAGCCTCCAACATATAAGCCGTCCACTTTCATCTTGTCGATATTGTGGCGGATAATTTGGCGTAAACCTTTTTCGTTGATCGTGCCGTCTTCATTAAATGAAACGAGCAACGCACTGAAAATACCTTTGAGATTTTTCATTTTGTTTTCCTTGAGTTGATGAATGAAGGCAAGCGGTCGGTTTTACAAAAAAATCTGTCAATCCGACCGCTTACTTGGTTATTTAATTCGCTGTTCCAAAATGACATTGAGCGTTTTTTGCTTTTGCCGTATTGCTTTGTCCGGATCAGCTTTGACCAACAAAGTATAGATGAGATCCAAAACAAACAGTTGCGCCATTTTCGTCCCGATAGAGTCGCCCTGCATATTGCCTTGACGGTTGCCGTTAATCAGCACATAGTGAGCCACTTCGGTAATTGGCGAGCGTAAATTATGGGTAATCGCCACTGTTGTTGCTTTATTATCACGGGCAATGCGCAAGGCTTTGGTTGTTTCTTCAGAATGACCGGAATGGCTGATGCCGATGACTACATCGCCTTTTTTTAGCAATGCCGCCTGCATATACATAAAATGGTTATTGGTTACCGCATCGGTTTGTAGCCCAATTCGCATTAATTTGTGTTTGGCATCTTCGGCTGTCAGCCCCGATGAACCGACCCCAAAGAGAAAAATGCGATTGGCTTTACGCAGCTCTTCGACTACTTTTTCCAATACCGGATAATCGAGTAAATTCACCGTTTCGGCAATAACATTTGCTAATGTGGTTTGTAATTTCGCCGCAATCTCTTTCGGGGAATCCGTTTCCGCCACATCGGTATCCAGTAGTGTGCCACTTTCTTTGTCTTGGGTTGCCAGCTCAATCGCCAGATCCAATTTAAAATCGGTATAGCCTTTAAAACCGAGCGTGCGGCAAAAGCGGATAAAGGTTGCCTCGCCCACATCAAGTTGATGCGCTACTTCGGATAACGAGCATTGGCTCAACAAGCCCGGTTGAGATAAAATCGCACTGGCGATTTTCTTTTCCGTTTTAGTCAGACTATTTTGTAGTGCGCCTATGGTGTCTAAAATTTTTCCGTGTGCCGGCATTATGCCCCCCCTAGTAATTCAATCGGCACTTTGACGACCAATTTCTTAATTGTTTGATGGGTAACAACCGTATTACCCGGTTTATGCGGCTCAAAGGGTAAAAAAATCGCAAACATATTCGGTTTTAAAATCACTTCATTTTTATTTTCGATCGCCGACGTTAATTGGTAGTCATCTTCTTCACGATAGTCGTCATACAATGACAAATTCGGCTGACTCACCCCATACTCAATCATCTCTTCACCTTCGATCAACAACTGAATATCAATAAATTTACGGTGCATTTCCGCTTGCTTGCCTTCCGCTGCTGAAGTTTCAAAGGTCATCACATTCATTCGGATACCTGCTTCCAAATCCTGCCAACCTAACGGTAAATTAGGCAGATCGAGCGTTTTCAGTCGAGCGCATAATCTGGCAAAAACAGGGGGAAGTGAGTTTGCGTAGTCCGCACGAGATAAATCACCTAGTAACATAACATCTCCAAAAATAAAGGGGTGAGTTTATTGAGCAAATCGCTCCGTAACAAACAGAATAAAAGAAGATATACTCCGTAGAGTATCGGGTTATGGGAAGAATAACAAGGGGCAAAATAAAAAAATGCGAGGTAGATCAAATTTTTAACGGGGAAACACTCGGCTCACATTAGCCGCCGAGTGTTTTGCAAATCAATGCCACCATCTGACCGCTTGTCAGCTCACATTCAGCGTCAGACCAAGCGGCTGCAGATATTGCGCTTCTTCATCCAAATCCGCCAAAACCAGCGGATTTTGACTTAAAAAATCCGGCTCAAATTGTAGTTGCCACACTTTATCCTCAATAGAGAGTGATAGCTGGTTCGCCGCAACGGTTGCTTGGCGGGAACGGTTGAGCAACACCGCTAACCGAAAGAGGCGTAGTAGTGTCAGGATATCACGGTGATGAAAACGGCTTGTGCCCCTTAAATCGCTGCGTTTAAAATTCTTAAGGTGAAAACGCATTAAATTTGCCAACAAATTTTGCTGCTCGGTATCAAAGCCCGGCAGATCACGGTTTACAATGATGTAGGCGGAATGGCGATGCACACCGTTATGATTGATACTGATGCCGACTTCGTGCAACAAACTTGCCCATTTTAGCATTGAACGCAACTCGTTGATCTGCGTCTTATTCTTCCACGTTTTTACTTGTGCAAATAATTTTAACGCCGTTTCTCGCACACGGTTTGCCTGTTGCTGATCGATATTAAACTGCTTGGCAAGCGCTTCCGCCGTGCGTTGTCGAATATCGCCGACCTGAAAACGTTGCTCCAGCCCGTACATTACCCCTTCACGCAATGCCCCGTCAGAATAGCGCATTGATTGAATTTGGAAGGTGCGAAACAGGGCTAAGAGAATGGCAATGCCCGGTACTAATACATCAGCCCTCTCTTCCAGTAGCCCCTTTAATTGAATTGCCTTGAGTGAGCGAAAGGTTAAACAACGTTCAACAAGATCCTGCAAGCGAGCCTCGGTAATCAGCCCATCACGATAACCGTTTTCCATCAGCACTTTGCTCACAGTTTTAATCGTACCGGACGACCCCAACACGTGTTGCCAGCCTAACTCCCGATATTCCCAACCAAGATCCTCGATTTTTTCCATTGCAGATTGATAAGCCGCATCAAAATGTGCTTCGGTTAATTGCCCGTTGGGGAAAAAACGTTTCGCGAAACTAACGCAGCCCATATGGCGACTTTCCGCCCGTAGCGGCGTAAATTCATCGCCGATACTCATTTCTGTTGAACCGCCGCCGATGTCGATCACCAGTTTACGCCCTCGCTCCGGCTGGGTATGGCTTACGCCGGAATAAATCAGGCGCGCTTCTTCTTGACCGGTGATAATTTCGATCGGATACGGAAACACTTTCGCCGCCTGCGCCAAAAACGCTTGATTATTCACCGCTCGCCGTAAGGTGTAAGTGCCGACCACTTTGACATTATCTGCGGAAAAACCTTGTAGCCGTTTAGCAAATAGTCCCAAACACGCCACACCCCGATCGATCGCCGCTTGGCTTAACACGTGGTTGTCGTCCAGCCCTTCTGCCAAACGGACACGCCGTTTAATACGGGATAAAATTTGAATAGACCCGTTTACAATACGGGCAACAATCATATGAAAACTGTTCGAGCCGAGATCAATCGCCGCAAACTCACGGGGAGGCTGAATACCTAGAGGCATAGATCAAATGTCCTTCGCAAAAGTGAAAATCATAAATGTAGTGAGTTTATCATTTTTTGCCCAAAAAAGAATGATTACTTCAAGAAATTTACGCAATTCACCGCCGATATATACCGATAATCTATGCAATGATTAGGGGGTAAGACAACGAGCCTGCACATTCAGCGTTTTAGAGCAACGATGGCGGCTTGAGTGATCTGCCAGCCGCTGCGTAAAATAATAAGGCTGAGTAATAAGCTGGCAAGCGGGTCGATCCACTGCCAATCAAACAAATACGCCCCTAATCCCGATAAAATCGCCACTATCGAACCGAACAAATCTGCTAACACGTGTAAATAGGCGGCACGAATATTCAGGTTATTATGATCCGCATTCAACATTAAACGTGCCACCACAATATTGACAATCAGCCCAATGGCTGCAACCACCATCATTGGAAGCGGTAACATTTTGATCGGATTTTGCAAACGCGCTATCGCTTCCCAAATAATATAGCCTGCAATCAGTAATAACGATACCCCATTGACGACCGCCAAAATCTGCGATACCTTCGGACGCTGAACGGAAACCCACAGCGCGAGCAATGCCAGCCCCAGCGACAAGGCATCATTTGCCATATGACCGGCATCTGCCATTAAAGCAAGGCTATTAAACCAATATCCGCCGACAAATTCCACCAACATAAAACCGGCAATAATGCTAAAGCTGATCAGCAACATACGCTTATCTTGCGGAATATGGTGGTGATCGTGGTGATGATTATGCGCTGCGTGGGAATGAGAGTGGGACATAAAAACTCCTTAATTAACTTCACTGCTATTCGGTTGTTAAGATAAAAGGTGTAGTTACTACAAGGTCAATAGCGATGTTAACATTTTTCAAAAAAGGGCAACTCAGTCGAATCACCGGCATTCACCTCGAAACGATTCGCTACTATGAGAAAATCGGGCTGCTGACCGCGCCGCAACGAGCGGAAAACGGTTATCGCTTATTTACCCAAGCCCATATCAACGAGTTAAACTTTATTAAAACCTGCCGATCGCTTGGGTTCAGCATTGAGGAAATTAGGCAACTTAAAGCGTTGCAAAACGTCGAGCAGTCGCATTGCGCCGATGCGATCGTGGCACAACATATCCATACTATTGAACAGAAAATTCAACAACTTACCGAAATGAAACAAAGGCTATTGGCGATTTCCGACTGTCAGCCGAATGAGAAATGTAAAGTAATGGCGTTTTTAAAACAGGCAGAAACATAGAAAAGCAAGCGGTCGGTTTTGCAAGAAAAGTAGCAAAACCGACCGCTTGTTAGAAGATTAAATTAGCATTTCGGCCCTGCGGCAACAAGGGCTTTGCCTTCTTCGTTAGTGGTATATTTCTCGAAATTTTTCACAAAACGGGCAGCTAAATCTTCTGCCTTCGTTTGCCATTGTGCTGCATCCGCATAGGTATCACGAGGGTCAAGAATTGCCGGATCAACACCTGGTAAGGCTTTCGGCACAGCCAACTCGAAGATCGGTAATTGATGCATTTCCGCATTTTCGATAGATCCGTCTAAAATGGCATCAATAATACCGCGGGTATCTTTAATTGAGATACGTTTACCCGTGCCGTTCCAGCCGGTATTGACTAAGTAGGCTTCCGCTCCTGACGCTTCCATTCGTTTTACCAACACTTCGGCATATTTTGTCGGGTGTAGCGAGAGGAAAGCTGCACCAAAACAGGCGGAGAATGTCGGTGTCGGCTCGGTAATACCTCGCTCCGTACCGGCTAATTTCGCAGTAAAGCCCGATAAGAAATAATATTTGGTCTGCTCCGGCGTTAATTTAGATACCGGCGGTAATACCCCAAATGCGTCCGCAGTTAAGAAAATCACTTTTTTGGCGTGCCCCGCTTTAGAAACCGGCTCAACAATGTTTTTAATATGGTAAATCGGGTAAGACACACGGGTGTTTTCGGTTTTTGAGCCGTCATCATAATCTACCGAACCGTCTGCCCGAACCACTACGTTTTCCAATAACGCATCACGTTTAATTGCGCCGTAAATATCCGGTTCGTTTTCAGGGGATAGCTTGATCGTTTTCGCATAGCAGCCGCCCTCGTAGTTGAACACGCCGTCATCGTCCCAGCCGTGTTCATCGTCCCCAATCAATTTACGTTTCGGATCGGTAGAAAGGGTGGTTTTACCCGTACCGGATAAACCAAAGAAGACCGCCACATCGCCTGCTTCGCCCACGTTTGCCGAACAGTGCATTGACGCAATGCCTTTTAATGGTAGCCAATAATTCATCAGCGAGAACAAGCCTTTTTTCATCTCGCCGCCGTACCAAGTACCGCCAATAAGCTGAATTTTTTCGGTTAAGTTAAACGCAACAAAGTTTTCGGAGTTTAAGCCCTGCTCTTGCCAATTCGGGTTCGTTACTTTCGAGCCGTTCATCACCACAAAATCCGGGCTGAATGTTGCCAATTCCGCTTCACTCGGGCGGATAAACATATTTTTCACGAAATGTGCCTGCCACGCCACTTCCGTAACGATACGCACGGCAACACGGCTGTCTTTATTCGCCCCACAGAATGCATCTACCACAAACAAACGTTTATTAGACAGTTGATGAGTTACCAGCTCTTTTAAACTCTGCCAAGTGGCTTGGTTCATCGGTTTGTTATCATTTTTAACCGCATCAGATGTCCACCAAACCGTGTCTTTGGTATTTTCATCTAACACTAAATATTTATCTTTTGGCGAACGACCGGTAAAAATTCCCGTATCTACCGCTACTGCACCTGATGTTGTGAGCGTTCCTTTTTCAAAACCTTCCAACCCCGGTTTCATCTCTTCTTCAAAAAGCTGTTCATAGCTTGGGTTATGCACGATTTCTTTAACATTAGTAATGCCCAACGCTAAGAGTTCCTGTTCCACACGATTCAACATAAGATTCTACCTCGTTTAATAAATAAGAATAAAATTGATGAGCCAGATTATAGGGGATTTCGCTTCAAAAAAATGTTACATACTTCAAACTTTTCAATATTGGTAAAAAATTTTTTGTTTTTTGCCACGACTATTGCAAAATCAGAGTAAAATACGCTATCCGATAGTATTTTTAGACACTCTATGCGCTTACTGATTATTAGTTTATCCGGCGTCTTTTTTTATTTTCAATACCTTTTTTGGTTTGGGCAAAACGGCTGGTTAGAATATCAAGATGCCAAACAAGCCGTTGCGCAATTAAGTGATAAAAAAGCGCAACTTGAAGCACGCAATGCGTTGATTTCTGCCGAAATTCACGATCTGAAATACGGCGTAAATGCCTTAGAAGAACGGGCGCGCCTTGAGCGAGAAATGGTGAAAAGCGATGAAACCTTCTACCGTATCGTCCCGAAAAACTAATGGAATCAATGATGCGTGAAATTATAGCGATTATCCCTGCCTCCGGTGTCGGCAGCCGAATGAATGCGCCGTTTCCGAAACAATATTTAATGCTACACGGCAAAACAATTTTGGAGCATACGCTAGACTGTTTTCTCACCCACCCGCATATACGGAAAATTGTTGTCGCCGTCTCTGAAACAGATCAATATTACCCGCAAATCGCACAGCTAAAATCGGATAATATTCAGCTTGTGTTTGGCGGTGAAACCCGTGCCGAATCGGTCTTTAACGCGTTGAGCGTGGTGGACGATCACTGCTGGGTGCTGGTTCACGATGCAGCAAGACCTTGCCTCAAGCGGTCAGATCTCGACAAACTTTTGCAAATTGACGACCCGCAAGGTGCAATTTTAGCTACGCCGGCGATCGATACTATCAAACGGGCAAACGGCACGCACATTGCCCGCACCGAAGATCGCTCAGCCCTTTGGCACGCACTTACCCCGCAATTTTTTCCGGCAGGGAAGCTAAAAACAGCATTAAACGCTGCCTTTCAACAGGGATTTACGGTAACGGACGAAGCCTCCGCAATGGAATATGCCGGTTTTCACCCGCAATTAGTGGCAGGTCGCAGCGACAATATTAAAATCACTCGGCCGGAGGATTTAGCCCTCGCCGAATTTTATTTGATGAAAGAAGGAACATAAAATGATACGAATCGGACACGGTTTTGACGTACACGCCTTTAGCGAACAAGGCCCGCTGATTATCGGCGGCGTCAGTATTCCTTATGAAAAAGGTTTTATTGCCCACTCGGACGGCGATGTGGCACTTCACGCACTCACCGATGCTCTACTCGGTGCAGCCGCCTTAGGTGATATCGGCAAACTTTTTCCCGATACGGATATGGCATACAAAGGGGCAAACAGCCGCGGGTTATTGATTGAGGCTTATCGCCAGGTGCAGGCTAGCGGCTATAAAGTCGGCAATGTTGATGTAACTATTATTGCGCAAGCGCCTAAAATGCGCCCTTATATCGACCAAATGCGTCGGGCTATCGCCGAAGATTTGCAGTGCGACATCAGCCAAGTAAACGTTAAAGCCACTACCACCGAAAAACTCGGCTTTACCGGCAGAGGCGAAGGCATCGCCTGCGAAGCGGTGGCGCTGCTCGTGAAAAGCTAGCCTATCAACGCCGAATGATTACGGCGCATTTTTGCCTCAACATAACTGCAACTCGGTTTAATCTTTAAATGCTGTTGCAACGCAAACGCAATCAAGGCATTGTAGAGTTCCCCCGCAATGCCTTTGCCTTGTAACTCTGGCACAACTTTAGTGTGAAAAGCCTCAATTTTAGTCTCGGAAAGATAACGATACGCCAACACACCGCCCTGCTGCCCCTCATCTGTCAAATAGATAAATTGGTTTAATGAAGGTTGATGAATTACCGACATAGCACAGTCTCAATAATATAAAATAGGGATTTGAGTATAAAGGATTTGTTCAGCTTAAAAAAGGGAATTAAGAATAGAAAATATTAGAAATGGTTGCGGGGGCTGGATTTGAACCAACGACCTTCGGGTTATGAGCCCGACGAGCTACCAAGCTGCTCCACCCCGCGTCAGATGGGCTTATCATAGCGTAAAAACGTATAAACGCAAGTAGTAATTGCGTTTTAGCAGTTTAAATGCCTAAGAAAAAGGCAATATTAGGATAAAATCACCAAATTAAGCTCTTTTTTACGACAATAATTTTTATACCGTTTTACCTGTTTTTTTGTTACTCTAAGCACTCTTTTAACATCTTATTTACTTCGTTTAAAGGACACACATTCTATGGCTTGGAAAGCATCTCAAAAAATTGCTCTTTTAACCGGTATTGCACTGTTAGCAGTCGGCTGCAGCACCAAAACGACGAAAAAAACCTCACGTATCGATCCGGATACCGTCAAATTCGGGGCAAAATTTCAGGGGCGGCAATTTATCTCAAGCAGTTTGCCTATGGTATCGACGGCTCGGGTTGGCGTTAATGGCAAAATTGCCAATAGCCGTGATTTTATGCGTCAAATCGCTAATGTTCGGGCGTATTCCAACAATATCACCGCCCGCTACGCTCACACCTATGGCAAATTATCGTCTTGGGTTGCGGCGGGGGCAAATATCAACGATCTGTCAAGATACGGTATCAACGCCCGTTTAATGCGAGGGCAAGACGGCTATCAAAACGTGATGATGACCGGCTATTTCATTCCGGTGATTAAAGCCAGAACTACACCACAAGGGCAGTTCCGCCACCCGATCTACACTATTCCGAAAGGCAATAAAAAATATACTCGTGCAGAGATTTATAATGGTGCATTAGCGGGAAAAGGGCTTGAGCTGGCGTATAGCAATTCAATGTTGGACAACTTTTTAATGGAAGTCCAAGGAAGCGGTTTTGTCGATATCGGCAATGGCAATTTACGCCATTTTGCCTACGGAGATAAAAACGGTTACAGCTACACGGGCATCGGGCGGTTACTGGTTGAAGCCGGCGAAATTCCAAAGGAAAAGATGTCCACGCAAGCGATCAACGCGTGGGCAGCCCGCAACCCTTCCCGAGTACAATCCTTGCTTGAGCAAAACCGTTCGTTTGTTTATTTCCGACCGGACAATACCTTTGATGTGAAAGGCTCTGCCGGCGTGCCGCTCGTGGCATTGGCATCGGTAGCTTCGGATACCAATATTGTCCCTTCCGGTAGTGTATTATTAGTGGAAATGCCACTTGTCGACCAAAAAGGGAACTGGACAGGCAAACATCAGTTACGCTTAATGGTTGCTTTAGACAGAGGCGGTGCGGTGAAAGGGCAGCATTTCGATCTATACCAAGGCATTGGCGATCAGGCAGGTCATCAAGCCGGTCATATGAAGCACTTTGGGCGGGTTTGGGTGTTGAACTAATTGAAATGAATTTACAACTTAATCCAGTGGAGAATATCCGCTTGTGGATTAGCTACACATAAGGAATTTTCCTTTAAAAAAGACCGCTTGTCTTTCACAACAAGCGGTCTTGTTACTTATATTTTTTGCAAATTATAGATCGTCAATCACTAAATACACTTTAGAAACCGGGCCGTGTACTCCAACAACCTTGATTAATTCAATATCGGCAGTCGCACTTGGGCCGGAGATAATGTTGATACAAGACGGCATTCTTTCGCCCTGTTTCGCTTTTGCATCTAAAATATTTGCCAGTTGGGCAACGCGCGGCAAGACATTGCTTTTTCTCAACACAACAATCGAGGTTTCGGGCAATAAACTGACTGAACGTCCAAAGGCTTTGTCCGAAAATAATACGATACCGCCCGACTCCGCCAAGCCGTATTCGCCGTAAACAATGCCGATGTCCGCTTTTTCTGCCTGCGCAATATTATTTTGCCCTTGCTCGTGATCCCAAACATAGCTTTCAAATCGGCTTTGCACTGCCGATAGAATGCCTAAGTCGGCTAAACGGCTGTCGTTATTTAAAATCACACTACCGCCACCGTATTTCTCGCAGATCTCAATAAGAGTTTGTGCAGCATCTTCAGCGTTTGCCACCACAACATCTGCCATCATCCCTCGTGCAAACTCAATAAATTCGTTGCAGAGTACTGCTTGGCTGCGATCGGTTAAGCGGGTTTGCGGATAATCATTGACTAATTCCGGCATCGGTTCAGGCGTTAATTGGCGGGATTTCCCCATTTTTTCCGCCAATTTATTCAGAAAATTCTCACGATTTTGCATATCCATTTTATTTCCCTCTGCTATTAAACCAATCACGGAAACTTTGTCCCTCTGCCGATGGCAAATCCCGTGCTTTCGTCCATTCTGCCAATGCGCCGACTTCAATCGGTGCTTTGCCGTTTTTAATCAATTTACCAGCAACTTTTGCTCCCAAATTCACCCCGACTTTCCATAAGGTTGGATGAGAATTAGCAAAATTAAAGCCGAAAATAGATAGACGCTCTGCCGCCGGCGTCATACCGTTTTGAGCAATATGCTCGCGGTGTTTTAAGATCAACTGCGCAAGCGGAATTTTCACCGGACAAACCGAGTTACACGCCGTACACAATGAGCAGGCATACGGCAACTCTTTAAATTCCTCATAACCGCCTAACAATGGTGAAATCACCGAACCAATCGGGCCCGGATAAATCGAACCGTAGCCGTGTCCACCAATTTGGCGGTATGCAGGGCAGGTATTCAAACAAGCACCGCAGCGGATACAACGCAATACTTCCTTAAATTCGCTGGCTAAGATTTTTGAGCGACCGTTATCCACTACCACTAAGTGAAACTCTTCCGGCCCGTCCGTTTCACCCTCAAGGCGAGGGCCTGTCAGCCAAGTATTGTAAGCGGTGAGTTTTGCTCCTACCGCACTGCGAGCCAACATTGTAATCAGTACATCGACTTCTTTGAAAGTCGGCGCTAAACGCTCCATTCCCATTACTGCGATGTGCGTTTTCGGCACAGTGGTTGCCAAACGTAAGTTACCTTCGTTGGTAACTAAACAGACCGAGCCGGTTTCCGCCACTGCAAAGTTACAGCCGCTAATGCCGATGTCTGCTTCCAAGAAATCTTGGCGGATTTTTTCCCGTACAAACAGCGTCATTGCTTCCGGTGTTTCCGGCCCGTCATAGCCTAACGTATCGTGTAATTCTTGACGGATTTTATGGCGATCTTTGTGAATTGCCGGCACAACAATATGAGACGGTTTATCGCCAACGATTTGCAGCAAATATTCGCCCAAATCCGTTTCAACAACGCTCATTCCCTCTTTTTCAAGCACCTCGTTCAGCCCGATTTCTTCCGTTACCATAGACTTGGACTTCACAATTTTTTTCGCTTTCTTTTCCAGTGCCACTTGGCGAATGTAAGCGGTGGCTTCCTCTGCCGTTTCTGCAAAATAAATCTTACCGCCGTTTTGAATTACTTTTTCGCTAAGTTGATGAAGATAAGCGTCTAAATTGGCAAGAACGTGGTTACGAATTTGTTTGGAGAGATCACGCCACTCCTCCCAATGCCCTAGCTCGTCCACCATTTTTTGGCGATTTGTGCCGATAGTTTCTTGCGCTTTGACAATGGCTTTGCGCATCATTTCATTATGGATTTGGTTATCCACACGGGCTTTAAAGGCAAGATGACTGGTTTTTAACGACATTTTAGTTTCCCCCCTGCATCAACACTTCGGCAATGTGCATTACTTTGACATTTTTGCCTTCGCGGCTTAAACGCCCGCCAATATTCAACAAGCAACTGACATCCGCACCGATTAAATAATCCGGCTCCGCATCGGCAATATGTGCGACTTTCTCCGTAACCATTTCACCGGAAATCTCCGCCATTTTAACGGAGAATGTGCCACCGAAGCCGCAACAGGTCTGTTGGTTGTGAATTGGCAATAATTCTAGCCCTTTCACATTTTGTAATAGGGTAACGGGTTCATTGACAATGCCTAATTTACGGAAAAGGCTGCAGGAAGGGTGATAGACAGCACGTCCGGTTAATTGCGCGCCTACGTTGGTTACGCCCAATTTATTCACGATAAAATCGGTCAGATCGTGGAAACGGTTGGCAACTTTTTCTGCCCGTTTTGCCCACTCGCTTTCGCCGAAGCGCTCAAAATAGTCGGGATAGTTTTTGATCGCATAAACACAAGAGCCGGCAGGGGCAACAATGGGATCATCGTTTACCTCAAAGGTTTCAACCAAGTTCTTCATTCCCGATAAAGCCTGCTTGGTATAACCGCTATTGATTGCCGGTTGTCCGCAACAGCCCTGTTTTTCAAGGAAAGTTACGTTGCAACCGAGCTTCTCCAGCAATAATACGCTATTTTTGGCTACCCCGGCTTTCACCACATCGGCGATACAGGTTACGTAAAAATTAACGTTCATAATCACTCCAATAAACTCAAAATATAAAAAATAAATACCGTCATTCAAATATTACCTTGCTAAACCATAGTTTGCTTAATCGGCAATCCCACAAAACGGAAAAATGAAAAGCAGAAAACAAGCGGTATGATTTTGTAAAAAATTAACAAAATATACCCGCTTGTTTTGAAATAACAAAATACTAACGCGTTTTAAAGTGCGTAGAAAATCGGCACAATAAACAGTGCAACCAATGCGGCAATAATACCGTAAACAATCATTGGCACAACGGTTTTCTTAATAATTGCACCCTCTTGGTTTTCAATATTTAATACGGAATTTACCGCAACAATATTATTGATACACACCATATTCCCCATTGCACCGCCAACAGATTGCAATGCAAGAATGAGGCTTGCAGATAAACCGGTTAATTCCGCTGTTGATAGCTGTACGCTACCAAACGTTAAGTTTGAAACGGTATTTGAACCGGAGAAGAACGCCCCCACAGCCCCTAGGTATGAAGCAAACAACGTCCAGTATTCACCGGTAGCTTCAGCAAAACTTTTGCCGATAATTTTTACCATTGAACCGTCGCCGCCCACTAGCATTAAATTCACCATAATCAATGCACCGACTAAGGCGAAGAACGGATTTTTGGTCTGTTTAAAGCTGCCGACAAAAATATCTTTTGTTTTGCCAGCCGATACCGCAAATACCGGAATCGCAATTAACACGGTAATCACAAACGGGATAAGTGCCGGCACATAGAGTAATTTATAACTCGCATTGATTGAGGTACCAAAAATATTTTTCAAACTGAAAATTAACCCTTGGCTAATGTCAAACAACCCTAATGAACCGAGTTGGACGCTAAACCACGACGTCGCATCGTTCATCATTGCTTTAAACGGTAATTGGTGGATACGGGTAATAATTAAAATCGCAATCAATAAACCGGTCGGGAATAAGGCTTTAACCACTTCACCGGTCGAAACACTGGTCTGTTCCAGCGTATTTTCCACTTTTGCTAAGCCGATGCCTTTATTTGCCACCAAGACAGAAATCAATAACCCGATTGCACCACCGACTAATGACGGAAATTCGTAGTTAACTTGTGCTAACAAGAAATACGGCACTACACAGGCAAAGATGCTAATGTAAATAAACACGAGATTTTTGCGGATCTCTTGCCAAGAAACGATAAGCAATAACGCCATCAATGGAATCACCAACGCCGCAAAAGAGTGTATAAAGGCAGTAATTGAGCCGATCTCCAAAATTTGCGCTTCGCCCAGTTGTAACGGCCCCATTCCGAACCACGTCGGTGTGCCGACCGCACCAAAAGAGACCGGCACGGAGTTCATTACCAACGCCAACATTGCCACTCTTAACGGCGGGAAACCTAACCCGACCAAAATCGGTGCGGCGATCGCTGCCGGTGTACCGAAACCGCTCGCCCCTTCAATCATAAAGGCGAACGCCCAACCGATGATCATAATTTGCGCCACCGGATTCGGATTGATATTACCGAGCCATTTACGCAAGGTATTAGTTACCCCGGAGACTTCGGAAAAACGGTTGAATAAAATTGCCCCGAAAATTACCGTAATCGGCGTTTGCACCGCCACAATCGCAGAGGCAATATTGGCACTGACGAGTGTAATATCCGTGCCGAAATAGATAAGTTGGATAATCAGCACGACCACCGCAATCCACGGCAATGCAAGGTAAGAAGGAAGTGCATTGCGTTTAACCATTAGGTAAATCAGCAATACGATAGGAAAAATACTCAGAAATAGAGCCATAAGCCCTCCAAATCAGATAAATAAAAAAGAGAAGTTCCGAATTATCGCCGTATTTTAGTAAAAATTTACAAATAAGAAAGCGTAATGTTACTGATTTGTGAAATAGATCACAGTCATTCACGCTATCCGTTCAAAAAGTTAGCAAAATAGTCAACTATTGTCGTTTCGCTAAGATCATAAATCGGCAGTCATACGGATTTTGCTCATCTTTCGCTGCATATTTTTCGGCGGTCAAATCCCATTGGCTTTCATCAAAATCAAAGAAAGTATCCCCGTCAATATCGGCTTGAATTTCCGTTAAATACAGGGTATCTGCCAAAGCGATCGCCTGTTGGAAAATAGCCCCGCCGCCAATAATCATCATTTCATCGCCCGTTGCAAGTTTTTGCGCTAAAGCGACCGCTTGTGGCAAATCCGTGGCGGCATACGCCCCTTCTACCTCAAAATGCGTACGGGATAAAATAATATTTGGGCGTTTCGGCAATAGTCGCCCGATAGACTGGTAGGTTTTTCGCCCCATAATCACCGGTTTCCCCACTGTATTTTCACGAAACCACGCCAAATCCACCGGTAAATGCCACGGCATCGCATTATCTTTACCTATCACTTTATTTCGACTTCTTGCCACAATTAAGCTAATTTTCATTCACACTCTCTCTTTGAAATAAAATGGATTTTAGCAGATAATAGCGGTCAGTTTCTTTTCTTTTTCTTGCAAAAAATAATGACTAAAACCATCGTAATTAAATTGGGGACGAGTACCCTCACTCACGGGACAAAGCATCTCAGCCGCCCGCATATGTTGGACATCGTCAAACAGATCGCCGAGCTACACCAACAAGGGCATCGGCTGATTTTAGTTACCTCCGGCGCAGTGGCAGCGGGGCGGGATTATTTGGGACACCGTGAGCTGCCTGCCACCCTTGCCAGCAAACAATTACTGGCAGCCGTCGGGCAAAGCCAACTTATTCAAGTCTGGGAAAGCCTTTTTTCAATTTACAATATCAAAATCGGGCAAATGTTGCTCACCCGTGCCGATATTGAAAATAAAGACCATTTTTTGAACGCTCGTGATACCTTAGCCGCCCTGCTTGAGCAGCAAATTATCCCGATCATCAATGAAAATGATGCAGTGGCAACCGCTGAATTTCGCATTGGCGATAACGATAATTTATCTGCCCTTGTCGCTATCTTGGCACAAGCGGAGCAGTTGATTTTACTCACCGATCAAACCGCATTGTTCGACAGCGATCCCCGCACCAACCCAAATGCCAAACCGATTTCCGTGGTCGAAAAAATCACGCCTGATATTCGCCAAATCGCCGGCGGCAGTGTAACGGGTTTAGGCACAGGCGGTATGAGTACCAAAATTACCGCCGCCGATATTGCCACCCGCTCCGGCGTAGAAACCGTTATTGCCTCGGGTGAAACACCAAATGTGATTTTATCTCTCGTCAAAGGAGAGACCCTCGGCACACGCTTTTTAGTGCAAGCCGACCGTATTGAAGGACGTAAACAGTGGCTGTTCGGCGCTCCGCCAGCGGGCACGATTACGATTGACCAAGGAGCTGAAGACGCGTTGTTAATTCAGCATAAATCCTTACTTCCCGCAGGGATTATCCATATTGAAGGGCAATTTGCCCGTGGCGAAGTGGTGAAAATCCTCAATCAAGCAGGCAAGCCGTTAGCTCTCGGCATCAGCCGTTATAACAGTGAAGCATTGGTATTGATTAAGGGCAAAAAATCCAACGAGATCGAGCAACTACTCGGCTATGAATTTGGTGCGGTGGCATTGCACCGTAACGAGATGATTATCTATTAACAGTCGGAGGCACAGATGGAATTAGGATTGGATATGCTCTCGCTGCTCTTTGGCGTGGCATTAGTGGCGGGCTTTATTGATGCTATCGCAGGCGGTGGTGGGCTACTCACCATTCCGGCATTATTGGCAACGGGTATGCCGCCGGCAGTCGCCCTAGGCACAAATAAATTACAAGCGTGTGGCGGTTCGTTTTCTGCTTCGCTCTATTTTCTGCGTCAGAAAGCCGTCAATCTACGCCAAATTTGGTTGCTCATCCTAATGACCTTTGTCGGCGCATCGCTCGGCACGCTCTTGGTGCAAAACATTGATGTCAATGCCCTCAAAGCGATCTTGCCCTTTCTCATTCTGTTGATTGCGATCTATTTTTTATTCAGCCCGTCTATCAGCGATAGCGATCGTAAACAACGCCTTAGTTACCCGCTATTTGCCTTTACTGCGGCTGTCGGTATCGGCTTTTATGACGGCGTTTTCGGCCCGGCGACCGGCTCATTCCTCACCCTCGCATTTTTACTCTTACTCGGCTTTAATTTAACCAAAAGCGTCGCCCACGCGAAAGTGCTTAATTTTACCTCTAATATTGCCTCGCTACTCTTTTTCGCATTGGGCGGCGATATTTTGTGGAAAGTGGGGTTGGTAATGATGATCGGTCAGATTATCGGCGGCACACTTGGTGCAAAGATGGCAATCAGCAAGGGCAAGCAGATTATCCGCCCGTTGATTGTTACAATGTCGCTCATAATGGTTGGCAAAATGCTGATCGATCAAGGCTACTTTTCTTAGGATAAATAATGAACAAAGCAAAACGTATTGAAATTTTAACGCGTTTACGGGATCAAAATCCCCACCCCACGACTGAGCTTAATTACAGCAACCCGTTTGAATTACTGATTGCGGTGATTTTATCGGCGCAGGCTACCGATGTCGGCGTCAATAAAGCGACCGCTAAGCTCTACCCTGTCGCCAATACCCCACAAGCGATTTTGGATCTTGGCGTGGACGGCTTAAAATCCTACATCAAAACGATCGGCTTATATAACAGCAAGGCAGAAAATATAATCAAAACCTGCCGAGATCTCATTGAAAAGCACAACGGTGAAGTGCCGCAAACCCGTGAGGAATTGGAAGCTCTCGCCGGTGTAGGGCGTAAAACCGCCAATGTAGTACTGAACACCGCTTTCGGGCAGCCGACCATTGCGGTCGATACCCATATTTTCCGTGTGTCTAACCGCACCAATTTTGCCCCCGGAAGAGATGTGGTGAAAGTAGAGGAAAAGTTGCTGAAGGTTGTGCCTGATGAATTTAAAGTCGATGTGCATCATTGGCTTATTTTGCACGGACGCTACACCTGCATTGCCCGCAAGCCCCGCTGCGGCTCGTGCATTATTGAAGATCTGTGCGAATACAAAGAGAAAACAGAGATTTAAACCTCACCACAAGCGGTCGGTTTAAGGGCGTTTTTTGCAAATGGCGACATTGTGTCTCAGCTAGTTCAATCTAAAAGAGACACCACGTTGGTGTCCCTTTCATCATAATCAGCAATGACTTGAGCTTATCACAATCGCTAACAAAACGTGCCTAAAATTCAACTTTATCCCCTACGGCATATCATTGATTTTGCACATTTTCCACCGTAACTGACCGCTTGTAACGCCTCTATTTCGATCTCACACGCTCGGTAGCGTCAGTGAACAACTCGGCGATTTTAGGTTGCGTGGCAATCTGTTCATCGCTCATTGGCTCAATCTGCCAAATCTCACGGGCATAATCCAGCACGGATCGATCCGATGAGAAATAACCCATATTGGCAATGTTAATCATCGCTGAACGTGCCCACGCTTTTTTATCGCGGAAATAATCGGCGACCTGTTCTTGCGTGTCCACATAGCTGCGGTAATCGGCGCAGGCTTGATAGTAATCCCCTGAATTTAAAATCAGATCTTGGTAGCGATACGGATCGTCCGGTGAGAATTTGCCGTTCAGAATTTGTGAGATTGCTTCGTTGAGCTCGCCGTCCCGCTCAAAATAGTGGTAGGGTGAATAACCGTTGCGGCGTAAAGCCTCCACCTGTTCCACCGTATGACCGAAGATGAAAATGTTCTCCCGTCCGACTCTCTCCAAAATCTCGACATTCGCGCCGTCTAGCGTGCCTATCGTTAATGCACCGTTCAACGCAAATTTCATATTTGACGTACCGGAGGCTTCCGTACCGGCAAGGGAAATCTGCTCGGAAAGATCCGCCGCCGGAATAATCAGTTGCGCTAGGCTTACGCTGTAATTCGGGATAAACACCACTTTGATTAAATCACGGATACGAGGGTCATTATTCACCACGTTTGCCACATCATTGATCAGGCGGATCACCTTTTTCGCCGCATAATATGCACTGGCGGCTTTACCGGCAAAAATAAACACCCTCGGCTGCCAGTCTGCTGTCGGATTTTTCAAGATACGGTTATAAAGGGTGATGATGTGTAGCACGTTGAGCTGCTGGCGTTTATATTTATGGATACGCTTGATTTGTACGTCAAAAATCGCTTCTGGATTAAGCGTAATACCTTGTGTTTTTTCAATGTAAGCGGCAAGTTTGCGTTTATTTTCAACTTTAACCGCTATCACTTCCGCTTGAACATTCGGATCGTCAATCAAGCGGTTTAATTTATCCAACTCGGTCAGCGCCGTTCGCCAGTTTTGCCCGATATGTTTATCTAAAATGCGGGTCAATCCCGGATTGGCAATCTGAATCCAACGGCGAGGAGTTACACCGTTCGTAACATTGGTAAAACGTTCCGGGTAAATGCGGGCAAAATCGGCAAAGATAGATTCTACCATTAAATCGGAATGGATTTTTGCCACCCCGTTTACTTTGCTTGAGGCAATCACTGCCAGCCACGCCATTCGTACTCGGCGTTCGCCGTTTTCGTCAATAATGGAGACTCGGCGGACAAGATCGTCATCTCCGACAAATTTTTCCCGCACTTGTTGCAAGAACCATTCGTTAATCTCAAAAATAATCTGTAAATGACGAGGTAAAATACGGGCAATCATTTCTACCGGCCAGCTTTCAAGGGCTTCGCTCATCAAAGTGTGGTTGGTATAGTAGAAGGTCTTGCGGGTAATCTCCCACGCTTTTGCCCAGTCATAGCCTTTATCGTCGATTAAAATGCGCATCAACTCCGGAATGGCGAGGGTCGGGTGCGTATCATTCAAGTGAATTGCCACTTTATCGGCTAAATTCTCGCAAGATCCGGATTCGACTTCGTGGCGGCGAAGAATGTCTTGCACCGAGGCACTACATAGAAAATATTCTTGACGCAAACGTAATTCCCGTCCGTTGTAGGTAGAGTCGTCAGGATAAAGCACTCGAGACACATTTTCCGAGCTGTTTTGGTGGCTCATTGCCGCAAAATAATCACCTCGGTTAAAATCCGCCAAATCAAACACTTTTTCACCGGCGTGGGCAGACCAAAGCCGCAAACTATTGGTTGCGGAGGTTTCAAAACCGGGGATCAGTTGATCGTGTGCCTGTGCAATAATTTCTTCTTCCGCACGCCAATGGGTCTTCTTACCTTCCTGCCACGTTCTACCGCCAAAACGGACTTTAAAACGCTTACTGGCACGCACATAAGGCCAAGCAAATTCTTGCTCAAGCCAATAATCCGGATGCTCCACTTGTTCCCCATTTTTAATTTCTTGGCGGAACATACCGTATTCATAGCGAATCCCATAGCCGATAGCCGGAATTTTCATTGCGGCTAAGCTGTCCATATAACAGGCGGCTAAACGTCCTAACCCACCGTTGCCTAAACCGGGATCGCCTTCTTCGTTGATAATATCCTCTAAATCCTGCCCCAGTTCATCAAACGCCGCTTTCACTAATTCATAAACACCTTCTGCAATCATTGCATTACTGAAGGTTCTCCCCATCAAAAACTCCATAGAGAGATAATAGACACGGCGACTGGTATTTGCCGCTTGGCTGCGACGGGTTTGCAGCCACGATTGAGTGGACAGATCCCGCACAACACGCAGAGCTGCATTCAGCCAGTTGCGTCGGCTCGCCTCCCGTGGTTCAACCCCTAATGCAAATACCAATTTATGCAAAATCGCCTTCTTCACATCTTGAATGTTATCAGGACTTAATGATGTAGAATGCCCCATTTAACTAGACCTCCAAAGTAGAATGATACGTTAAAAAATCGCCGCATATTTTACAATTATTTTCCACAAAATCCCATTACTTACCCTGTTTAAAATAAACTGACAAACCATTAAAAATAACATTATCAAACAGGATATTCGATGAAATTAGTCTTGCTTTTTAATAAAACCGCATTAAAATATGCGCTCGGCTTTTTGCCGTTAATTTTTTTGGGAATAGCTGGGTCGCCTGCTATTTTTGATTCACGGAACATTCGTTCCCCAATAATGAGACTTAAACAATGTCATTCAAATTTGAAGCTGAAGTTCGTTCGGCGCAAGGTAAGGGTGCGAGCCGCCGCCTGCGTCATAATGGTCAAGTGCCTGCAATCATCTACGGTGGTAAAGCAGAGCCTGTATCCATCATTTTAGATCACGATAAAGTTAACAACGCTCAAATCCACGATGCGTTCTATAACGAAGTATTAACTATCGTTGTTGCCGGCAAAGAAGAGCAAGTCAAAGTACAAGCCATTCAACGCCACCCGACTAAACCAAAACTTGTTCATTTAGACTTTAAACGCGTTTAATTTTAGCGTAGCCTAAACGAAATAGAAAAAGCCCTTTTAGAATGAAAGGGCTTTTTAGTCGCTAAAATATAAGCCCTCAAATAAATAATAACTATAATCATAGCGATACCAACGAATCTGTTAGAAGCCTATTTATAGTATTCCTTTTCGTTTTAATTACAAATCTTTCCATTTCTTGTAATATTTCCTTAACCAAGATGACTTAAACGAACGAGTCATTGCGACTATTTAACGAATACGGTATCTCACTTGAGGGTAGAATTCTTTTAGTTTTTCACTTAAAAGGAACTGAAAATGAACACTCTCATTGAATTTGCGGCGAAAATCATCGCCCCGTTACAACGCCAATTTATCCATTTTATCCGTATTGCCATTTTTATTGTGATGCTTTGGATTGGAGGCTTAAAGGCCTTTCAATATGAAGCAGACGGTATTGCACATTTTGTATCAAACAGCCCGTTTATGAGCTTTTTATACAATAATAGCGACAAATATGCACCGAATGAAAAAGGTGAAATGGTTAAAGAGTATGTATTACATAAAAACCCGGAAGGCAAAATGGTGCTGAAAAATATTGAATGGCACAAACAAAATGGGACTTATACATTCTCCTACGGTTTAGGGACAGTGATTGTGTCTATCGGCATTTTAACCTTACTCGGTATTTGGTTTCCGAAAATCGGCATTGTCGGCGGCTTACTGACGTTTGGAATGTCGATTGTTACCCTCTCTTTCCTGATTACCACACCGGAAACTTGGGTGCCGAATTTAGGCGGGGATCTCCCAACCCCAAATCACGGTTTCCCTTATTTGTCAGCGGCAGGCAGGTTGATTGTAAAAGATATTATTATGATGGCGGGTGGCTTAACAGCGGCAGCAGAATGTGCTAACCGTCTTTTACATCGTCAAACAGCATAACAATATTTTGTATTCAGTATAAAAAAACAGGCGGTCTTTTCCGCCTGCTTTTATTTGAGTTACAAAAAAACCGTTGCAACCGACCGGGTGTTATACCACGCCCTGCTCCAACATTGCGGTTGCGACTTTTTTGAAGCCGGCAATGTTTGCGCCGTTCACATAATTGACAAAACCGTTCTCCGTGCCGTTTTCCACACAGTTCTGGTGGATATTTGCCATAATGTCGAATAAACGCTGATCCACTTCTTCACGGCTCCAAGACAGGCGAATAGCGTTTTGGCTCATTTCCAAACCGGAAGTCGCCACACCGCCCGCATTGGAGGCTTTACCCGGTGCATAAAGGATTTTCGCTGCAACAAACACCTCTACCGCCCCTAATGTCGAAGGCATATTTGCCCCTTCCGCCACGCAGATACAGCCGTTTTTGAGCAAGGTTTTGGCATCTTCGGTATCCAACTCGTTTTGGGTTGCACAAGGCAATGCCACATCACACGCCACGCCCCACGGTTTTTGTCCGTCAAAATAGGCTAAACCCTGTTCTTGAGCATAAACGGATAAACGCTCACGGCGTTCGTTTTTCAAGGTTAATAACGCCGCTAACTGCGCTTCGGTCATTCCGTTATCCCCAAACTGTACATAGCCGTTAGAATCGGAAACGGTTAAAACTTTACCGCCTTTTTGCAATACTTTTTCCGCCGCATATTGAGCAACATTACCCGAACCGGAAATCACCACTCGTTTACCTTCAATGCTTTGCCCACGGGTGTTTAGCATACTCTCGGCAAAATAGACCGTACCGTAGCCGGTCGCTTCCGGACGGATTAAGCTGCCGCCCCAAGTTAAACTTTTACCGGTTAGCACAGAGGTAAACTCATTGCGTAATTTTTTGTATTGACCGTACAAGTAGCCGATTTCACGACCGCCCACGCCAATATCCCCCGCCGGCACATCGGTGTCCGCCCCGATATGACGATATAATTCACTCATAAAGGCTTGGCAAAAACGCATTACTTCCGCATCGGATTTGCCTTTCGGATCGAAATCCGAACCGCCTTTACCGCCGCCCATTGGTAAGGTTGTCAGCGCATTTTTGAACACTTGCTCAAACGCCAGGAATTTCAGCACGCCTAAATCAACGGTCGGATGGAAACGTAAGCCGCCTTTGTAAGGCCCGATCGCCGAGTTCATTTGAACACGGTAGCCACGATTTACCTGCACTTGTCCGTTATCGTCCACCCAGGTTACCCGAAAGCTAATCACCCGTTCAGGCTCAACGATACGCTCTAATAATCCTTGTTGGGTGTATTTTGGATTTTTCGCCAAAAACGGCGCAAGGCTACCAAAGACTTCTTCAACGGCTTGGTGGAACGGAGCTTGCTCCGGATCACGTTGTTTGATTTTTTGGAAAAGGGCATTCAAATCGCTCATAAAAACTCCAGTATAAAAAAGAAAAGTTGTGTTTGATGGGCGATGAGTTTAGCAATGTTGTTGAGATTTGCAATATCAAATTAGAAAAATTTATATCAATAATTAAAAAAACTATGCTTAACCGCCGTTTTTTTGGTCTGTTTTGTGAAAGTGATCACACTTTTAAGCTGAATATTACCGCTGACCAACAAAATATCTCCACCAGTCCCTTTTCCTGCGGAATTAGGCTACAATAACGGCAGGTTGCAAGCGGTCGAATACCGGCGTTTTTTTGCAACCGCTTTACATTCAGGTAAGTTATGAAAAATATCGATCAACACGAAATTGCAAAATTTGAAAAAATGGCGAAAAGCTGGTGGGATCCGCACGGCGATTTCAAGCCCCTTCACTTGCTCAATCCGGTTCGGCTCGCCTATATCAATGAAAAAGCGGGCGGTCTGTTCGGCAAACGGGTCTTGGATGTCGGCTGCGGGGCGGGCATTTTAAGCGAGGCGATGGCAAAGCAAGGGGCTGAAGTGATCGGCATTGATATGACCGATGAGCCGCTACACATTGCCAAACAACACGCCGAGCAGAGCGGTTTAGCCATTGACTATCAACAAATCACTGTTGAAGATTTTCGCCAACAACTGACCGCTTGCGATCAGCCAAAATTCGATGTCATCACCTGTATGGAAATGCTGGAACACGTTCCCGATCCGCTCTCCATTATCCAAAGTTGTCAAGCGCTGCTCAAACCAAACGGCGTGCTATTTCTATCCACGATTAACCGCACCTTTAAAGCCTATATGTTGGTGATTATCGGGGCGGAATATGTGCTGAAAATGCTGCCGAAAGGCACACATCAATTTGAAAAGTTTATTAAGCCGGCGGAATTGCTGAATTGGTGCGATCAGGCGGGCTTAACCTGTCGGGAAATGGTCGGCTATCATTTCAACCCTCTGTGTGAAACCTTCCGCCTTAACCACGATGTGAGCTGTAACTACATCGCCACCCTCACTCACCTTGATTAGCCCTTAGGCTAGTCTCGGCTAAGGGTAACGGGCAGGGCTAAGGTATCCAGCACAAAGCTGAGGGGCAAATCGACCACCGCCAGCACGCCCAATACGTTGCCCTCTTGAATAGCCTGAAAATCTCGGCGTACGCCGCCATAGACACGGTAATCATTTTCGGCAAAACTGATCACCGTGCCGCAAGCGGTCAGTTGTAGCACTAAAGTTGCAAAAATCCCCCGTTTTAACCACTTAATGCCCTTGGCATTACCTTTTTTCATCACTTCAAATCCTGTATCGGTAAACGTACAAATTGTGCTTCGGGAAAATTGTCGGCAAGGTAACGGCGAAGATAACGCTGGGTTTCTTGACTGATGAGCGGATCAGCAACGGGATAGTCGTTATAAATCACCATTTGGAGCGGAATGTGATGTATGCGGCACATTTCAAGGTTCAACAAGCTGTGATTAAGGCTGCCGAGCCTGCCGGACGTTACCAATATCAGCGGATAACCGCACGCTCGCAGGTAATCGAAAGTGGTTCGGCTCTCGGTATAAGGCACAAGCAAACCGCCCGCCCCTTCCAACAAGACATAATCATAATTTGCACTTAAACAGGCGGTCGCTTGGGTGATCTTTTCTGCATCAATGCTCTCCTCTGCCAAACGCGCCGCCAAATGCGGCGAGCAGGGATAAGGGAAAATGTAAGGGCAGGTCAGCCCCTGCCGATCAGCTTCGGTTAAGCCGATACCCTGCATCTGTCGGTGTAGCCGAATATCCTCGGACATCGTCTCACCGCCAGTCTGCACCATTTTTTGCGTGATGACCGAATACCCCTGCATCATTAGCTGTTTAGCATACCAGCCCGTTGCCACACTTTTTCCTACATCCGTGTCAATGCCGGATACAAAAATCACTTTGCCCATTTATGCTTTCACCCTCGCTAACAGGTATAACGGCGTATAAGTCAGGCTCACGCCACCATTGCTGCTGTAATACTGTTGATAGTCGGCACAAAATCGCTTGAGCCGCCCTTTTGTCCACGCCTGTCGGCTGACCGCCGTTACGCCGCTCTGCTGCAAATGGCGTAATACCGCCAACGGCGATTCAAATATCAAGCGGATTTGCGCACTTTCCGTGTGCAAAATTTGAAAATCCGCCGCCAGCCAATCGTGCCATTGTTGAATGCTCGGATAATCCAACCCAATCTGCGTCAAACGGCGGATTTCCACCAAATTATCGGGGCTAAACACGCTAAACAGTAACAAACCGTTCGGCTTGAGATGCCGTTTGAGCCGAGTTAAAAAACGGGGCGGATCAGCAAACCACTGGAACGTGGAAGCGGACGCAATCAAATCAAACTGCCGCGCTAATGCCAGCGCCTCCGCATCGCCTACGATTAAGTGATACGGCTGGGTCAGACGGGCTGCCAGATGTTCGTCCACCTCGCACAAATCGTTCAGCCACCACTGTTTTGCAGCAATATGTTGTTGCAATAAACTGCTGAAATGCCCTGTGCCGCAACCGATTTCCAAAATATCTTCAAAATCCGACCGCGTGTTTTGCAAGATTGAAAGCAAACGCCGATTGATCTGTTGCTGTGCCTTTGCCTGCCTGTCATAAAAGGGTAACGCACGCTGAAAACGGCGTTGAACCGCCTGTTTATTTACGTCCATAGTTCGTCCCAACGGCTAAAGGCAGGCAAAAGATAATGCTCCCCTTCCAGCGTGCGAACGGCACAACGGTTCGCCCAATAGGCGTGCTGGTTTTGGGCGGGGAAAATTTTATCTTGTGTGCCGATAACAGCGTGTGTCCACGCCAATAAATCCGTGCGGGTATCATTGCAAATTGCGTGGAAAAGTGCGGTCAGTTCTGCGTGAAGCTCGTCAAAGCGACGCTGATCCTGACGTTGCTGATAGTCGCTTAGTCCTTTACCGCACATTCTGCGTTCAAATTTTTGGCGTGAGTGTGGCGTTAAACCCGCTAAGGTTGCCGTAAAAATCGCCGGCGGAATACCGTATTGCGCATTGCAGGGGTTTGCAGTGCCGTTAATCGCCGTTGCCGACAGTAGCGAATGCCCGCCCAATACCCGCTCCGCAACCCACACGCCCAGCGACCACGCCACCACTCTGATATTGCGATACGGAGCAAAATCAAATGCCAATGCAACATCCCGATAATCATAGCAGATCAGCACATCATAGCCGTCAGGCAAGCCTAAATGCGCAATGACCGATGGGGGTGTGCCCCAGCCGGCAAAATAGACGAGTAAATCCGGTTGTTGTCGGCGATGCCAAATGTATTTCATAGCGTTCCTTATAGACAATCAATCAATGCCGTCAGCTCGGCTTCGCTCAAATCGGCGGTCAGTGAAAAACGAATACGGGAAGTACCTTGCGGCACGGTCGGCGGGCGAATCGGTAAACAATAATAGCCGAGCGCTTGTAATTGTCGGGCTTTTTCCACCGTTGTTTGATTGTCGCCGAGCAGATACGGCACAATATGGCTTTGGTTTGAATGGGGCTGCCGTTCGGCAACCGCTTGCCGCAGTATGCCGCTCAAGCCGGCTAAATGCTGGCGTTGTGCCTTGAAATGCGGTAATTGTTCAAACAGAAAGTGCGTCCACGCCACATTTAACGGCGGTAAAGCGGTAGAAAAAATCAGCGGGCGCATCGTGTTGATGAGATAATCCTTAATCAGTTGATCGCACACCAAATACGCCCCGACAGACGCCAACGCCTTGCCGAAAGTGCCGACCAGCAGATCGATTTCCGCCACGCACCCCATCTGCTCTGCCATACCCAAGCCCGTTTCGCCGTAAATCCCGACGGCGTGCGCTTCATCAACATAAAGCAAAATTTGCGGATATTGTCGCTTAAATCGCACTAAGGTCGGCAAATCCGCCACATCGCCGTCCATACTGAACACCGATTCCGTTACGAGAATAATGCGGGCAAAGTGTGCGGCATTGTTCGCCAGTATGTCTGCCAAATGGGCATAGTCATTATGGCGATAACGCAGAAATGTGGCACGGCTTAGCCGGATACCGTCAATCAAACTGGCGTGCACCAATTTATCTGCGACAATCAAGGTCTGCCTGTCCGCCAATGCCGGTAAAATGCCGATATTGGCGTGGTAGCCGCTGTTAAAAATTAACGCACTCTGCCGCCCGAAACGCTCAGCAAGCAGTGCTTCCAACTGATGATAAATCGGGAAATTGCCCGTCAGCAAACGGGACGACGAGGCGGTGCAAGCGGGCAATTGGTCGCCATAATTTGCAAAAAAGGCGTGGCGTAAACCCGCTTGATTTGCCAAACCGAGATAATCGTTACCGGATAGGTTGAGCATTCGCCGCCCT
Organism: Muribacter muris; assembly: GCF_001038205.1. Taxonomy (GTDB): domain Bacteria; phylum Pseudomonadota; class Gammaproteobacteria; order Enterobacterales; family Pasteurellaceae; genus Muribacter; species Muribacter muris. Next base: position 61,584 of record NZ_JWIZ01000012.1, read on the forward strand.
CCTTGCTCAACATATTTGCCCTGATGCACCAATTCGGGCAAGGTGCGATATTGGTTTTCGGCTTTTTTCGCCGTTAAAAATTGCTCAAATTGTTGCATATTCTTCCTTTAATGCGGCAATCACGCCATCGGTCAAGCGGACTAACTGTTCGGCACTGATAATAAACGGCGGCATTAAATAGACCAATTTGCCGAAAGGCCGCACCCATACCCCCTGTTTCACAAAACGGGGCTGAAGGCTTGCCATATTCACCGCTTCAACCATTTCAATCACCCCGATTGCGCCCAATACCCGCACCTCTTTGACATACTCGCAAGCCGCCAGCGGTGCAAGACTTTGCTGAAAATGCCGTTCGATCCGGCGGATATTCGCTTGCCAATCGCCCGCCAATAATAATTCAACGGAGGCGAGTGAGACGGCACACGCCAGCGGATTTGCCATAAATGTCGGCCCGTGCATAAAGCATTTCGCTTCGCTACGGGAAAGGGTTTGCGCAATATGGCGGGTGGTTAAGGTGGCGGACAGCGTCATATAGCCGCCGCTCAAGCCTTTGCCTACGCACATTATATCGGGGCTGACCTGTGCATACTCCGCCGCAAACAGTTTACCGGTGCGTCCAAAACCGGTGGCAATTTCATCGAAAATCAGCAGCACGCCGTATTGCTCGCACAAGGCTTTCGCTTTTTGCAAATAGACAGGGGAATAAAAATACATTCCGCCTGCACCTTGTACGATTGGCTCTAAAATCAGCGCGGCGATCTCATCGCGCCGTTTTTCCAGTAAATCGGCTAACGGGCGGATTGCCGTCTCCTGCCACGCTTCGCCAAATTTCACGCTCGGCTGGGGCAAAAAATATTGTACGGGCAGGCTGCGGGCAAATAAATTGTGCATTCCCGTGGTCGGATCACAAACGGACATTGCGTGCCAAGTGTCGCCGTGATAGCCACTGCGGATCGTGGCAAATTTCTGGCGGGTCAGTTTACCCTGTGCGGATTGATATTGCACTGCCATTTTCATCGCCACTTCCACCGCGACCGAACCGCTGTCGGCAAAAAAGACCTGCTCCAGCCCTGCGGGTGTAATATCAACCAAGGTTTTCGCCAATTTCACCGCGGGTTCGTGGGTTAATCCGCCAAACATAATATGGCTCATTTTAGCGAGTTGGTCGATTGCCGCCTGATTTAATATGGGGTGATTATAGCCGTGCAACGCCGCCCACCAAGAGGACATTCCGTCAATCAATCGCTGCCCGTTTTGCAGCCAAATCTCCACGCCCTCCGCTCTCTCTACGCTATAAACGGGCAAATGATTCGGCATTGCGGTATAAGGATGCCAAACATATTGGCGGTCAAGGGCTAAAAGCTGTTGTTCGTTCATATAGTCTCGGTTTAAGGCTGACAAGCGGTCGGTTATCTGCATCATTTTGCAATCAGTGCAACGTTCGCAAGCGAAAAGGGTTCACGCCCCGAACGGCACTTGCGTGTGCGACATCATCTCGCCCGCTTTTCTCTCCGTGTGTCGATAAATACGGCTATTCTAGCCTAAATTGTGCGGTTTCCGCTAAAAAATCCCCCGCCTTTTAGCAAAATGTTTTATATTACGCCTTTCTAATCAACAATAAAATTGAGGAATTTATATGCAACATTACAACATTGCGGTATTAAGCGGGGACGGTATCGGGCCGGAAATTATGGCTCAGGCACTCAAAGTGTTGGATAAAGTCCAACAAAAATTCGGTTTTACCCTGCACTACCACCACCACGACATCGGCGGCATTGCGATCGACAATCACGGCAAAGCCCTGCCAGACAGCACCCTCAAAGGCTGCGAACAAGCCGATGCGATTTTATTCGGCTCGGTCGGCGGGCCAAAATGGGAGCATCTGCCGGCAAACGAGCAGCCGGAACGTGGCGCACTCTTGCCGCTACGCAAACATTTCGCCCTGTTCTGCAACCTTCGCCCTGCCACTCTTTACAAAGGCTTGGAAAAATTCTGCCCGTTGCGGGCCGACATCGCCGCAAAAGGCTTCGATATAGTAACCGTGCGGGAATTAACCGGCGGCATCTACTTCGGGCAGCCAAAAGGACGTGAAGGCGAGGGCGCACAAGAAAAAGCCTTTGATACGGAAGTTTACCACCGCTATGAAATCGAACGTATCGCCAAAGTTGCGTTTGAAACGGCAATGAAACGGGGCAAACACGTTACTTCCGTGGATAAAGCCAATGTTTTGATAAGCTCGATTTTATGGCGTGAAACCGTGAATGAAGTGGCGAAACAGTACCCCGAAGTGAAGCTCGATCATATTTATATCGACAACGCAACAATGCAGCTCATCAAGCAGCCGGATTTCTTTGATGTGCTGCTCTGCTCCAATATTTTCGGCGACATTATTTCGGACGAATGTGCAATGATTACCGGCTCGATGGGAATGCTGCCGTCCGCCAGCCTCAACGAAAAAGGCTTCGGGCTTTACGAACCGGCGGGCGGCTCGGCACCGGACATTGCCGGCAAAAATATCGCCAACCCGATTGCCCAGATTTTATCGGCGGCAATGATGCTCCGTTACAGTTTCGGCTTGGAAGATGCGGCAAAAGCGATTGAAAATGCAGTGCAACACGTGCTTGCCGAAGGCTATCGCACTGCCGATTTAGCCGATCAATCCGCCCCGATCTCCACCAGTGAAATGGGCGATTTAATCGCCAACCGGATTTAACCCCGAAACCGCAAGCGGTCGGTTATGTGAATTTTTTCGCAAAAAAGAAAGGGCGTTTGAAACGCCCTTTTTTTCCATTCTGCCGCCTGATTTATTTTTCCGTTTTTGCCGGAAAGATGAGGGAGGCGATCACCCCAAGCGCTAATACGCCTAGCACAATAAAGAGGCTGGTATTCGGTGAAATATGAATGCCGGTATCGCCAACGGCGTGATTCCACGATTGAATCCCCATTTTAATCCCGATGAAAAACAACAACGCAATAACTGCTTTTTCCAAATGCACCAAATATTTGGTGAGTGCCGCCAAAATAAAGTAAAGGCTGCGTAAACCGAGAATGGCAAAAATCATCGCCGCATACACCAATAACGGCTCTTCGGTTACCGCAATCACCGCCGGTACGGAGTCGAAAGCGAATGCGACGTCCGAGCTTTCAATCGCAATCAAACATAAAAATGCCGGTGTAACATAACGGAAACCTTGGCGGGTGATGTTTGCCAGTTGCGTCTCATTCAGCTCTTGGTGTTTCACAAAAAAGCGCTCGCCGAATAATTTGGTGTACACCGGCATTGTTTTGCCGACCAAACGCACGCTCCAGTGATTTGCGTAATCTTCGATCGTTTCCTCCTCTTTTTTTGCACTTTGCAACATTTTAACGCCGCTCCAAAACACAAAAACAGCAAAGAAAAAGCCAACCCAAGGGCTTGCCGCAAATAAGCCGGTGCCGATCACCACGAAAACGGCTCGGAACACCAATGCCCCTAAAATGCCCCAATATAAAATGCGGTGTTGTAATTTGCCGACAATGCCGAATGAGGCGAAGATCGCCACAAATACCATCAAATTATCGATAGATAGGCTCTTTTCCAACACATATCCGGCAAGATAGAGATCGGCAAACTGTTTGTCGAAGCGTAGCCACACATACGCATAAAAAGCGAGTGCCAAGCCGATCCAAAAAAGCGACCAAAGTGAAGCGTCTTTGACGCTAATCTCTTTGGTGTTGCGGTGCGCAAATAAATCCACATAAACCGAGAATAAAATCACAACAAAAAAGACAATAATTGCCTCAAGCGGAAAACCGAACGTTCCCATAAAACCTCTTAAAAAGCGTGAAAAAACGGTGCGATTTTTCAGAAAAAGTTGATCTTTGTCAAGCGCTATCCCACCTTAACAAGACGCTCTCTCCACCAACGGGCAATCCAAATAATGGACGTTATTGTCGGTGCGGGCCTCTATCAAATGCAAGGCTGCCTGCTGCCCCATTTCATAGTGGGGAAGTTGCACGGTCGTCAGTGGCGGGAGAAACCAATCCGCCACGCCGACCATATTATCAAAGCCCAACACCGCCACCTCGTCAGGAATGTGTATCCCCTGCCCCAGCAAAAATTGGTAGGTCAGTAGCGCAATGCGGTCGTTACCGCACACCACCACGTCAAACTCAAGCGGTCGTTTACGGCACATTTTTTGCAAAATAGGGAGAACCTCACCAAAATTTTGGCTAAACGGCGACATAAAAAACGGCTTAGGCAGCGGGCTATTTTGCCCCATTTTCGCCCGCCACGCCTGCTCAAAGCCTTGTTGTCGGGCTTGGGCGGCAATCGCATTACTCGGCAAATAGAGGCAAAGGGGCGAGCGGTAGCCCTTTTCCAGCAATAATTGAGCGGCATCAAACTGCCCTTGGAAATCGTTCGGCACATAGCAGGCGGTTTGAATGTCATCGGTCAGGCAGTTAGCCAGCACAATCGGATAACGCCGCAATGCAGGGGGAATGGCAATTTTTTTCAAGCCACTGGTAGTGAAAATGATGCCGCTCGGACGGTGGGAAAGCAACGTGCCGACCGCTTGCTCCAGCTCGTTTTCAAAGGTATTGATAATAAAAGAGTGCCAGCCAAATTGGCGTACCGTCTGCTCTATCGCTAATAAAATTTCCACGGAAAACGGCGTGGTGGCGGTATCCAGCGATAATACGCCGATGGTATGGGTTGCGGCTTGTGTCCCCCGAATTTTTTGGGCGGAAATATTCGGCACATAGTTAAGCTGCTCAATCGCCTGTTTGACGATCTGATAGGTTTTGGGCGAAAGCTGTTCGGGGTTGTGAATGGCACGGGATACGGTCATCAGCGACACGCCCGCCAGTTTTGCCACGTCTTTAAGTGATGCCATTGTGTTAATACTGAAAGAATTTTGCAAAATGTTACCGAAATCTGCCCGCTTGTCTATCTTCTCCCGTGTAAAATCTGTGATCCGGTTCACAAAATTGCAATGTTAACGTTAAAAAATGTGATCTTCATCATATTTTCGCCATTTCTATACTTGTGATTTTGATTGATAACGTTAACATTTAATGGTCTTTAGATATGTCAGAGGTCAATTATGCAATTACAAACACCGCAAGCCTACTATTTGTCTAATCGGAATTATTGGATTTTTAGCGGCTACTTTTTCGTCTATTTTTTCATTATGGCAACCTGCTACCCGTTTTTAGGGATTTGGCTGGGTGATATTAACGGGTTAAGCGGGGAAGAACGGGGCATTGTGTTTGCGTCAATGTCGTTTTTCGCCCTCTGTTTTCAGCCAATTTTTGGCTATGTTGCCGATAAATTAGGCATTAAAAAGCATTTACTTTGGGTAGTCGCCATTACCCTGTTGTTTTATTCGCCGTTCTTTATTTATGTGTTTGCGCCGCTGCTTCAAACCAATATTTGGTTAGGGGCGATTGCCGGCGGGATCTATATGGGGTTCGTCTTTTCCGGCGGTGCGCCGGCTTCGGAAGCCTATGTTGAGCGGGTGAGCCGCCGTAGCCATTTTGAGTATGGTCGGGCGAGAATGTTTGGTATGTTCGGCTGGGCAATTTGTGCCTCCCTTGCTGGCATAATGTATGCACACAATCCTAATTCGGTCTTTTGGCTCGGTTCGGCAGGGGCGGTCGTCTTGTTGTTTTTGGTCGCGTTAGCCAAACCGGAGCAAAATGCCAGTACCAGTGTTGCCGCTCAATTAGGGGCGAACAAAAACCCTGTTACCCTCAAACAAGCCTTTTTACTGCTTAAACTCCCGCGTTTTTGGGCATTGCTTGCCTATGTGATCGGGGTTGCCTGCATTTATGATATTTTCGACCAGCAATTCGGTAATTTCTTCAATACCTTCTTTGAATCGAAAGAACAGGGAATGGAAATGTTCGGCTATGTTACCACCGGCGGCGAACTGCTGAATGCGTTGATTATGTTCTTTGTGCCGCTGTTGATTAACCGCATCGGCGCGAAAAATGCGTTGCTGATCGCCGGAATGATTATGAGTATCCGCATTATCGGCTCGTCCTATGCCACGACAGCGTGGCACGTGGTGGTATTGAAAACCCTGCATATGTTTGAAGTGCCGTTCTATTTAGTCGGTTTGTTTAAATATATTGCCAATGTGTTTGAAGTGCATTTTTCCGCGACCATTTATCTGGTGGCGTGTCAATTCGCCAAACAAGTCGCTAATATGCTGATGTCGGCAACGGTCGGGACTTGGTACGACAAATTCGGCTTCCAAGAGACCTATTTCATCTTAGGTTGTATCGCCCTTGCCTTTACGCTACTGTCGGTCTTTACCCTCACAGGCAAAATGTCCGCTACGGAACGCTATCTATTGCAAAAACGCAATGCTCACGGAATTTAACTCGCAAAATGTTAAGAGGATTTAATGATGAACAATGTTATTCGTTTAACCAGCCAAAAAAATGATCTGGTGATTATTGCCGACCAAAATCCCCGTATTGTGTATTGGGGGGAGCATTTAGCCCATTTTGATCAGAGCAATATTGCCGCCCTCGATAGCGGTGTAACCAACGGCGGCTTAGATATTGCCGTGCCGGTATCCCTTGCCTGCGAAAACGGGCGGGGCTATTTCGAGTCCAGTAGTATTGAAGGGCATCGTAACGGGCAGGATTGGGCGCCGGTGTTCAATCATTGCGAAATTTCGCAGCAATCTCACCGCTTGCAACTGCGGTTAGTTGATGAGCTTGCCGGTCTTGAATTTAGCAGTGAATTTGAGTTGGACGAACAGACCGGCGTGCTCAAAACCCGTAACCGATTGCGCAATCTTAAAGCGGAGACATTTACGGTCAATCGCCTTGCCGTTACAATGCCGTTGCCGGAATATGCCGATGAGGTATGCAATTTTTACGGACGCTGGGTGCGGGAATTTCAGCTTAACCGCCACACGCTCAAACACGGCGGTTTTATCCAAGAAAACCGTGTCGGGCGTACCTCCCACGAGTATCCGCCAAACATTATGATTGGCGAACAGGGCTTTAAAGAGCAAAGCGGACAAGTGTGGGGCTTTCACTTGGCTTGGAGCGGTAATCACCGTATCCGTGCCGATATTGATATTCGAGGTCGCCGCACCGTTCAGCTTGAAGCCCTCTATTTTCCGGGCGAAATCCAACTGGCGCAAAATGATGAAATTGCGACCCCGTGGGTGTATGCAACCTTTTCCAATCAAGGCTTAAACGGAATGAGCCAACAATTCCACCAATATGTGCGGGAACATATCGTGCGTTTCCCTGTGCAAAAAACTCGCCCGGTGCATCTCAACATTTGGGAAGGGGTCTATTTCGACCACAACCCCGATCACATTATCGCGATGGCAACGGAAGCGACAAAAATGGGGGTGGAACGCTTTATCATTGATGACGGCTGGTTTATCGGGCGTGATGACGATTTCGGCGGCTTGGGCGATTGGTATTTGGACGAGCGCAAATACCCGCACGGTTTAACCCCGATCATCAAAGCGGTGAAAGATCTCGGTATGCAGTTCGGTATTTGGGTTGAGTTGGAGATGATCAACAAAAACAGTCAGTTATACCGCCAACACCCGGACTGGTTACTGCAAGTCGAAGGCTACGATCAACCGCAGGAACGTAACCAAAACGTATTGGATCTCTGCAATCCTGATGTGTTTAATTATTTGGTCGAACGAATGGACTGGCTACTCGGCAATCACGAGATCGACTATGTCAAATGGGATATGAACCGCCGCATCGTACAGGGCGGGCATAACGGACAAGCCGCCGTTACCAAACAGACGGAAGCCTTTTACCGCTTGTGCGATCTGCTATGCGAGAAATACCCGAATGTTGAGTTTGAAGCGTGTGCCTCCGGTGGCGGACGGATCGACTACGAAGTATTAAAACGATCTCAACGTTTTTGGGCATCGGACGATAATGACGCCCTCGAACGTCAAACAATTCAACGGGGAATGAGCTATTTCTACCCGCCGGAAGTGATCGGGGCGCATATCGGCGGCAAGCATTGCCACACCACCTATCGCCAACTGGACGTCAGTTTCCGAGGCTTAACCGCTCTGTTTGGGCATATGGGCGTGGAACTTGATCCGGTTAAAGAAGGCGAAGCGGAGCGTCAAGGCTTCAGCAAATATATAGCCCTGCATAAACAGCTTAGACCTTTACTCCACAGCGGCAAGGTCTTCCGCCTCGATAGACAAGATCCTGCCTCTTTGGTAAACGGCGTTATCAGCCAAACTGGAACGCAAGCGGTCGTTTTAGTCAATCAACTTGCAATGTTGGATTATCTACAACAAGAACCGCTTCGTCTGCCTTATTTAGCAGAGGGCAACTATGAAATCAGTCTCTTGGATATTCCAGCGGTCTTTCAAACCGGCAAGTGCGGGCATTTAATGAAAACACTCCCCGAATGGCTCACCAACGCAATGAACGGCAAACCGCTCGTTGTCCATTCCGATTGGCTGAAAAAAGTCGGGCTGACACTCCCAAATCTCGATCCGGCAACTGCGATGCTACTGCATTTCAAACAATGCTAAGAAATTAACCTCTCAAACCTAAAAGAGAGGCTGAATTGCCTCTCTTTCGTTTATGTGATGACGATTGATCGTGCCAAACATTGTCCCCAGATTTTGTCAATGGTGATTAAACCCCAAATAATTGCGGTATTATGTAGCAAATGCACAAAAATACACATTTTAACAAAATGTAGGGACACACTGCGTGTGTCCTTTATAAAAATCAAATTATTTCAATAGCTTAAAATCCGGACACACGCAGTGTGTCT
>NZ_JWIZ01000119.1 GCF_001038205.1 Muribacter muris
CCAACAGCCAACAGCCAACAGCCAACAGCCAACAGCCAACAGCCAACAGCCAACGGCCAACAGCCAACAGCCAACAGAATGTTGAAATTTTAACCACTCAACAAGCCTTTCTTAACGATCTCGACACACGCCTTTGGAAAGCCGCCGATAAATTGCGTCAGCAACTGGACGCAGCCAACTACAAACACATCGTTTTAGGCTTTATCTTCTTAAAATACGTTTCCGACAGTTTCCTTGAACAACGCCGAAAACTCGCCGCTCTATTTGCCGATCCGCAATCCGAACTTTATCTCGACCCTGCGATTTATAGCGAAGACGACCTCAAAAATGAACTGGAAGAACGGGACTACTACGCCCAAGATAACATCTTTTGGGTACCCGAAGCAGCACGCTGGGATAACATCAAAGCCGTTGCACAATATAATATCGGTGATGAACTGCCGTGGGGGGCAAAATTTGGCGGTGTCGCCAATTTGATTGATGCTGCCTTTGAAGCGATTGAGCAAGACAACCCAAAACTCAAAGGCAAAATTCAACGTATCGCCGGCTATAAAGTCCAAGCGGACACCCTAATCGGCTTGGTCGATCTCTTTTCCGATACTCACTTTAGCCAGCCGACCTTTGACGGCAAACCCGTGCATCTCGCTGCCAAAGATATTCTCGGCCACGTTTACGAATATTTTCTTGGGCAATTTGCCCTCGCCGAAGGCAAGAAAGGCGGGCAATATTTCACCCCAAAATCTATCGTTACCCTGATTGTCGAAATGCTTGAACCTTACGAGGGCAGAATTTACGACCCTGCAATGGGGTCGGGCGGCTTCTTTGTGCAAACAGAACGTTTTATCGAAAGCCACCAGGGCAAAACCCCGCACGCTAGCCGTAATAAAAATATTGCTATCTACGGGCAAGAATACAATCCGACCACTTGGCAGCTTGCGGCAATGAATATGGCGATCCGTGGGATTGAGTTTGACTTCGGCAACCAAAACGCCGACACCTTCACCAACCCGCAACATCTCGACAAAAAAATGGATTTCATAATGGCAAACCCACCGTTTAATATGAAAGAATGGTGGAGCGAAAGCCTTGCCCAAGATCCCCGTTGGCAATACGGCACACCGCCGGCGGGCAATGCTAACTTTGCGTGGCTACAACATATGATCTACCACCTTTCGCCTAAAGGCAGAATGGCACTGCTACTTGCTAACGGCTCAATGTCGAGCAACACCAATAACGAGGGCGAGATCCGCAAAAATATTCTGCGAGCGGATTTGGTCGAAGCAATGGTTGCTCTGCCCTCTCAACTCTTTACCAACACCCAAATCCCCGCGTGTATCTGGATTTTAAACAAAGCCAAAGCCCGCAAAGGCGAGGTACTGTTTATTGATGCCCGCCAAATCGGCTATATGAAAGACCGTGTATTGCGGGATTTCACCCCTGACGATATTGCCAAAATCGCCCAAACCTACCACAGTTGGCAAAAAGCGGACGGCTACCAAAACCAAGCCGCCTATTGCTACTCGGCAACCTTGGACGACATCGCCAAAAATGACTACGTCCTCCCCCCCGGACGCTATGTCGGCACCGCCGAACAAGAAGATGATGGTGTGCCGTTTGCAGAAAAAATGCAACAACTGACCGCTCTTTTAAATGAGCAATTTAAGCAAAGTGCAGAATTGGAAGTGAAGATTAAGGCGAATTTAGGAGGATTGGGGTATGAGTGATTGGAAAAAGTATAAATTATGTGAAATTGGAATAATTAAAACAGGAAAAACACCACCTTCTAAATGTAATAATGCATTCAGTAATTTTAGTGGCATTCCTTTTGTTACCCCAAAGGATATGGTTGGTTCTAAATGGATAAGCCATACAGAGAGATATTTAACAAAAGATGGACTAAATACTGTCTCTAATTATTTAGTTGATGAAAACTCAATATCTGTTTCTTGTATTGGTTCTGATATGGGAAAAGCAGCTTTATTAAAAAATAAATCAGTAACTAATCAACAAATAAATACACTAACAGTTAATCAAAAGCATAATTATGAATATATCTATTATATTCTAAGTAAAATGCAAGACTTTTTTAAATCTATATCTGGTGGTAGTGCTACGCCAATTTTAAATAAATCTGACTTTTCTAATATTGAGATTCTATTACCAGATATAGAAACTCAAAATAGAAATATAGAGTATTTAAAGTATTTAGATGAAAAAATCCAACTCAACACCCAAATCAACCAAACCCTAGAAAATATCGCCCAAGCGATATTTAAAAGCTGGTGTATTGATTTTGACCCTGTGCGAGCCAAAGCCACCGCCCTTGCGGACGGCTTAACGCCCGCACAAGCAGAATGTGCCGCAATGAGCGTGATTTCCGGCAAAAATGCCGCCGAACTCGACCGCTTGCAAACCGAAAACCCCGACCAATACCAACAACTTCAACAACTCGCCCAAGCATTTCCAAGTGAATTTGAGGAAGTTGAAGGATTTGGGGAAGTGCCGAGGGGGTGGGATATTCTAAAATTTAAGGATTTTGTTACAGAAAGCAAAGAAAAAGTCGGTGAACGTACTGGTATAGAAGAATTTTCCGTTGGTAATAATGGTATAACACCAAGAAGTGAAAAATATAAAAAATCGCTTTCTAAAACACCAGAGAAAAATAAGATTATCAACAATGGCTATGTTGTTTTTGGTATGGGTTCTCAAACCTTAAACTGGGGAATAATGCAATTAGGGGAAGGCTCTGTTAGTCCTGCATATTTTGTATATAAAACAAATGAGAAAATCGTCAATTACCAGTATCTAAGTCTATTTATAAAGGCTTATGAGCAAGATTATCAATCTTTGATTAAACCAACCTCTAGACAAGGACAAAGTGTAGATAGAGAAATGTTTCTAGCAAAAGAAATCTATATTCCTGATAACAAACTACTAAATATTTTTATGAGTACATATCATTCTATTATAAAGCTAAAAGATAGTTTAAATAATGAAATAGATATCTTAGTAAAAACAAGAGATGAATTATTACCTAAATTATTAAGTGGGGAAATTTAAATGATAAGTACAAGAAAAATTCATTGTTGGAAAGAATTAAAAGCGTATATTGAAGATAGGAATTTAGTAAAAAATAAAGAAACAAATATGCCACCTGATATAGGCATTATTACCGATCTAAGTAAAGTCGATGGGCGTTACTTTAGAGGGCATTCTGAGGAAAAATATAAGTTAGAATCAACGTTAGAAAGAGAAATCAAGAAACGTTTTGAGCATATAAATGATTATAAATTGAAAAGATCTTTTTTTGATAGAATCGTTGATGAATACTTAAAAGATTGTAAGAAAAAACTAAAAGGAAAAATTTCTGAACAATGGGTTTTGCTAGACAAAAAATATGATGATGAAATTTGGGCTATGGGACAACATTATGGTCTTAAAACCCCTCTATTAGATTGGTCACAGTCATTTCTTGTTGCATTATATTTTGCATTTGAGCCTTATACATCGGAAAGTGATTATAGGGTAATTTATGAACTTAATAATTTTATAGGGAGTAAAAAAATAGAAATTATTAGCTCAAAAATAGATATTGGTGGGAGGCTATCTGCTCAAAAAGGAGTCTTTACAAACTTACTCTATCAAGAATTATATGAGTTAAATAAAGCACATTATGAAGAAAATAAGAATTACCCACATTATAAACCATTTCTTAGTAAAATTCTAATTCATAAGGATTTAAGAGTAGATGTAATGGAATATCTATTAAGTTTAAATATTGATGGTTTTACTATATTTCCTGATATACAAGGAGCAATAATGAATTGTCATTTTGAATTAAATAATATTATTCAATATGAAACACAGTAATAAATAATACGGACGCCAGCATGGCGTCCCTACACGAAGGGACAGGATATAATGGTGGGGAATGAACTTATTTTAAATATTTTGGCTGAATGTTTTATTTGTGAAAATAGAAAATAACGCTGATATGTAGGGACGCTCAGCTTCCGTCCGTAATAAAATAATCTGTAAAAATAAAATATGTAGGCATATATTTAATAAAAACAATCTTTATCCCAATTTATCACATTATTTTCGATATATTGGTAAATTTTTTGAAAGGCATTTTCGTTACGGATAATATGTTCATAATAGCCACGCTGCCATTCAAATAAAAGATTTTCCTGTTTGGCATAACCGGATAATGCGCATTTTATACCACGAATAATGGACGCTAAATTTTTACGTTGTGCGCCAAAATAATGCTGATGTCGATCAACATCAGAATTTAATGTGATAATAAAATGGAAATGATTAGGCATTATGATGAAAATTGGAATATCAATATAACTATCGGGGCGAACAAGCGGTGTGTTTTGGATAATTTTTTGTAATGTAAAACCTAATGGGGATAAATACATTGTTTGATGGTGTATTTCGCCGAAATAATGCGTTTTATTTTTTGTGCATACCGTAACAAAATAACAGCCATTTTGGTATGAATTCCAAGTTACCCGAGTTGTTTTGCGGTTTGATGTTTTCATCATTTATCCTTTTATTTGAATGGGGTTGATCAATGGGCGCACGCAGTGCGCCCCTACGGCACGATGAAATAAAATTAAATATTAGATATTTATAATAAAATTAAACAATTTATTTTCAATAAAACCAACATCAACGTATCTATACGGACGCACAACATTCACCCACAGCACGATGTAATAAAATTAAACATTAGATATTTATAATGAAATTAAATGATTTACATTCAATAAAACCAATATCAACGTATTTGTAGGGGCGCACTGCGTGCGCCCACAGCACGATGTAATAAAATTAAATATTAGATATTTATAATAAAATTAAACATTAGATATTTATA
>NZ_JWIZ01000120.1 GCF_001038205.1 Muribacter muris
TTTCTTGGTTCAGAAAAAGAAATTGGCAATATATTATAGCAAAAACACAATAAAAAGATAGCAAAATCAATAAATTACCCTTTATTTTATCCGCTATAAATACCTCATTTTCAATCTAAAAAACTGCCTCCGACACCTACTCACTACCTTACGCGAGCGCTCGTATCCTCACCACGCCCCCGCACTTAATATGTCAATTTCTACGCAAATGCAAAAACCCGATCCAACCAAGCCCCGCAACAGCTCAAACAGATCCTAAAATCAGATCTTTCTAACGCATTTTTACGCACAAAAATGCAAAATAATGAAAAATTTCACCCTTAAAACCACTTGTGCACACGAACTGCACCAAGTTAGGATAACTCATTGATTACATTATTTATGGGCGTCCAGCCGGTCGCACCATTCTAGCTATCACAACCTTTCGTAACTTCTCTTTAACCCCTTATAAATCAAGCCCCTAAGCATAATTTAAACCCTTTTAACTATCGTTATTTATCGCTATTTATCGTTTTTAACCGTGAATTTTAGTTACACAGTGTTAAGATGACAAAAAGCTGTGTAACTAAAAAGGTGAAAATGTATGGCTAGAATTACCAAACCCCTGACGAATACCGAAGTAGAGAAAGCCAAACCTAAAGATAAAGAATACTTACTAGCAGACGGAAACGGGCTACATCTAAGAGTAAAAACTAATGGCTCTAAAACGTGGATTTTTAATTATTCCCAACCGATAAAGAAAAAAAGAACAAATTTAAGTATTGGTACTTACCCTGAAATCTCTATCGCTCAAGCTCGTGCTATGCGTGAAGAATTTCGGGCTTTATTAGCCCAAGGCGTTGATCCGCAAATTCATCGGCAAGAACAGGAAAACCAAAAATGCCGGCAAAATGAAAATACGTTTTTAAATATCGCTGAACGTTGGCGGATAAAACGTGCCGGCGATGTTGAGCCGCTGACAATGGAAAAGAATTGGTTACGCCTCGAAAAGCATTTGTTCCCAAAATTAGGGCATTACCCTATCAACCATATCGAACCAATGCACATCATTCACAGCCTACAACATTTAGCAGCCGAAGGGAAAACAGACACCCTACACCGTATCATCAGGCTTGCTAATCAAATACTAAATTTTGCCGTTAATATTGGCTTACTCAAATTCAATTACTGTGAAAAGGTCGGCGAAGCCTTTAGCAAAAAGCCAAAAGTACATAACCCCGCTATTCACCCTAGCGAACTGCCTAAATTTCTCTCTGACCTCAATAATTCTAATCGAGACTTCACCACCAAAATTCTTATTCAATGGGAACTACTGACAATGGTTCGGCCGGCAGAAGCAGTCAGCGTAGAATGGACTGAAATTGATTGGCAAAATAGGCTTTGGACTATTCCTACCGAAAAGCTAAAAAAGACCAAGAAAAAGCAAGCTGATCACATCGTGCCACTCTCTCGCCAAGCGATCGCATTACTGGAAAAGATGAAAACAATATCCAGTTCAAAAAAGTTTGTCTTCTCCCATTACAGCAAACCTAATCAATCTATGAGTAAAGAAACTGCCAATAATGCGATCAAGAAAATGGGCTATGCAGGACGACAAACAGCCCACGGATTAAGAGCGATTGCCCGAACCTATTTAGCAGAACAAGATATTAGTTATGAAGTAGCGGAAGCCTGTTTAGCCCATCAAGTCGGAAGCGAAGTTAGCCAAGCCTATAATCGCTCAAACTATCTTGAACAACGTAAACCCGTAATGCAATTATGGGGCGATTATGTGGAGCAATGCTCTATTCGCTCTACTCTTGCCAAGTAATATTTAGCCCTGTTTAATACGGGGCTTTTTTATGTTCTTTTATTCCTAAAATATTTCTTTTTATTTATTACCCACTTTCCCTCTTTTCCACCTAAAAAAGAAATAAATAATTGATATATATAGAGAAAATAGTAAGTGGGTAACAAGTGGGAAAGTGAGTATCTCAAATAGCCATTTGAGGCAATCAAAATGGTCTAGAAAAAGTTTTGTAAATTTAGCTTTCGTTATTTGCCGTAGGTTATCGCTCAAAATCTAGGCTATTTACTCCTGCCTTTTTGTCCTTATATTGCTCTATGGGCTTATTCAAGCCGTCTTAATTAAGAGGACTTTTTATGATTCAAAACGAAGCTATCCGCCAAGAAATCGTTGCATTATTGCAAGGTAAAGTTCAAGGCGTAGCCCATTTTCACAACGGACGCACTACGTTCACCGATTTAGACAATGAGCTGCCCGCTTTGTCGGTGTTTATTGATGAAGCTGAGTATCAGCCTATTGCCGCTTGCGGTGAAGAATGCGATGCCTATTTGAAAATTGGCATTTACTTGCCGATGTTCGCCACTGAAAACGTACTTGATGAAATTGCCGAGCAAGTCGCCAATATTCTAAGAGATGCCAGTTTTAAAACGGTGGACGAATGCACCCTACGCAAATACAGCTATGACTATGATGCAACGGATTCAGCGTGGAAAAACTCAACGCTTCATTTCAGCATTAACTATATAAACTAAGGGAAAGGTATGTTTAAAAAATTATGGGGCTGTACTAGATAACTAGAATAAATTCTGCTTTACTAATTGTTTTAAAATGGAAAATTGAACTTTTATTTCACTGTGGTTAAAACGCCATTCAC
>NZ_JWIZ01000121.1 GCF_001038205.1 Muribacter muris
ATATAGAGCTGGGCAAATTCTTCCGGTGAGTTTTCCAACTTCAAGCGTTCAATATCAAACAATGTACAGCCACCGGCTTCGGCATCGTAGATATTGACAATTTGTCGCCATTGACCGTCCGCACAAGTCTTGCCCTGTTTTAAATGAGCGTGGGAAATATCAATATCCACCTGTTCTGTTTTAGGTCGGCCCTTATTAAACAGCTTGCCTGACCAAAGGCGATAGGCGGAATGGGTAATACTGGACGGCGTGGAAAAATAGGTGATGCGATACTGCTTTTGTGATGCCATACCCGCGGCAACCTTACGGATTTCTTCAAAGCGATTGACCCAAAAGATTTCATCAAAATAGAGATTGCCGTGGTAGGATTGAGCGGTTTTTGAGTTTGTGCCGAGGAAAATCAGTTGTGCCCTGTTGGGTAGCGTAATTGTCTCGCCTTTGAGATCCACATCGGCGACTTTTTTCGCATAGGCGACAATATAAGCACGGAACTGCAATGCCTGCTTTTTACTGGCGGAAATAAAGATTTGATTTCTGCCCGTTACCAACGCATCAACTAACGCTTCGTGAGCAAAATAATAAGTCGCCCCGATTTGACGACTTTTGAGAATATGTCGAATGCGTTGGCTTAATCCGGCTTCGTGCCACTTTTTCTGATAGTGGAACATACCGTTGAGAAAGCCGTTGATCAGCAATTCGGCTTGTTCTTCGGAAATGGCATTCTGTTCCGGCTTTTTACGATCAGTAGGATTGCGGTTTTTAATTTTCGGGTTGAGATCGGTTTCATTTCCGCCTTGATTGTAGCGTTGAATACGAGCCGCTCTTTCAAGCTGACGCATTAAAAAATCTAACTCTTTAAAGTCATAGCCCGACTTCACCTCTTTTTGCATCAGTAAAATATAACGGCTCTCAATGCCGGCATTTGCACGATCAAAGATAGAGGCGTTGTCCCACTTATCCCGTTTTTTCCAACTGGAAATTGTCGAAACAGGGATATTTAACATACGGGCTATTTCTGAAATCCCATAACCCGCCCA
>NZ_JWIZ01000122.1 GCF_001038205.1 Muribacter muris
ATATAGAGCTGGGCAAATTCTTCGGGAGAGTTTTCTAGTTTGAGACGATCAATATCAAACAATGTGCAGCCACCGGCTTCGGCATCGTAGATATTGACAATTTGTCGCCATTGACCGTCCGCACAAGTCTTGCCCTGTTTTAAATTCGCGTGGGAAATATCAATGTCTACTTGTTCCTCTTTCGGTCGGCCCTTATTAAACAGCTTGCCTGACCAAAGGCGATAGGCGGAATGGGTAATACTGGACGGCGTGGAAAAATAGGTGATCCGATACTGCTTTTGTGATGCCATACCAGCGGCAACCTTACGGATTTCTTCAAAGCGATTGACCCAAAAGATTTCATCAAAATAGAGATTGCCGTGATAGGATTGAGCGGTTTTTGAGTTTGTGCCGAGGAAAATCAGTTGTGCCCCGTTGGGTAGCGTAATTGTCTCGCCTTTCAAATCCACATCGGCGACTTTTTTCGCATAGGCGACAATATAAGCACGGAACTGCAATGCCTGTTTCTTACTGGCGGAAATAAAGATTTGATTTCTGCCCGTTACTAACGCATCAACTAACGCTTCGTGGGCAAAATAATAAGTCGCCCCGATTTGACGACTTTTGAGAATATGTCGAATGCGTTGGCTTAATCCGGCTTCGTGCCACTTTTTTTGATAGTGGAACATACCGTTGAGAAAGCCGTTGATCAGCAATTCGGCTTGTTCTTCGGAAATGGCGTTCTGTTCCGGCTTTTTACGGTCGGCAGGATTGCGGTTTTTAATTTTCGGGTTGAGATCGGTTTCATTGCCGCCTTGAGTGTAACGTTGAATACGAGCCGCTCTTTCAAGCTGGCGCATTAAAAAATCTAATTCTTTAAAGTCATAGCCCGACTTTACCTCTTTTTGCATCAGTAAGATATAACGGCTCTCAATGCCGGCATTGGCACGATCAAAGATAGAGGCGTTGTCCCATTTATCCCGTTTTTTCCAACTGGAAATTGTCGAAACAGGGATATTTAACATACGGGCTATGTCTGAAATCCCATAACCCGCCCA
>NZ_JWIZ01000123.1 GCF_001038205.1 Muribacter muris
TGAATGGCGTTTTAACCACAGTGAAATAAAAGTTCAATTTTCCATTTTAAAACAATTAGTAAAGCAGAATTTATTCTAGTTATCTAGTACAGCCCCGAAAATAATTTGGAAGAAATCATACAATTAATCTACTCTTGGGAAGACAAATTAACTTGACCCTTACTCTGCCTTAAAGTTGCTGATTTATTAGGAATTAAAAGTATAGAGCGACAATCACCAGCTAATTATCCTGATATACAAAAAGTTTTTAGTAAGCAGAAGCAAAAAATCAAAGAAAATGCTAAAGCTAATCCTGAACCAAATGTAACAATAGATTATCTGCAAAAACAAGTAAATCATTTAAAAGCTCAAGTACAGCATTTAGAAGAAATCAATGAACGATATAAGCAACAATTCATTGCCTGGCAATATAGTGCATATATGCATGGAATGACGAAAGATAAGCTAAATAAACCACTTATTGCAGTTAATCGCCAGCATCTGTAAAAGATATACCTTTTGAAATCTAAATTTCAACGGTATATCGTCAAAAATTATCCTTCTCTTTTTGAAATTCTATCCTCCGGTGTTACTGACGTCAATGGTTGAAGTAATATACTGCCGCCCCGTTTGCATTACCGTAATAATTCACCATCGGAAACCGCATATCAGGGTTCGTATTTATTGGCAAGGCTTGGAAAGCATGAATACCAGGCACGGTTAAAAGGAAAAACAATAATCGGGATAGGATGACGAATTGTCCAAGATGGGATTTTGAAGTTCATAAAGATCCTTAAAATACTATTTTGAGAATTTTAGTAAATTTTAAGACTTATTTTAAAGTGAAAGGTTGGAGGAGATAGAAAAGAAAGTAGTGAGGCTTTCTAAGTTTTTTGCAAATTGCAAAATCTCCCCAAAATCCCACCTTTGCTTTTGTAGAGTAAATCATCGGTATAAAGGTTTACATATTTTATAATATGGCAAATGAACAAGCAACATACTATTGGTCAGCCTATCAACCCCAAAAACTCATATCTGAATAACATCATAAACTTCTTTATTAAATTTACTTTCATCATTTGATATCCAAACTTTTTCTGGAAATCCTACGCAGATATACTTCATGGAATCTGTCAAAGCAATATTTTTTCTCAAATAAGCAATAACATCATCCTTTGTAGAAAAGGACTCTATATTTTCCTTTAAAATTTCTAAAAACTCATCAAACCAGTTAGGGGTGTAAAGGGTTTATAATACAATTCATTTTAAGAAGTATTTTTGAAAAAACAACTTCTTTTGATGTTAAATTATCATCTATCATAGTTGATAATACTTCTCGAACATATTCCATAATAAGCCAACCTTGAAAAATATTCATGAAACTTACTTTACCCCAAAATTTAATGGTTATATCAAAATATTGTTGCAATCTATGTACTAATCTATAGATTGCAATACTAGCCTGTTTTCCATCAATAGGTAAATAAGTTCCAATGGCAATGTAAGCACCTAAATTTATCACACTTTGTGCTGGAGATGTTTCTTGATTGGCATTTAATGGAAGACTATCACAAGTACTAAATATTACAATTGGAGGTAATTTCTTAATTTTATCTTTCAAATCATTGAGGTTAACTGCTTTACCATATAAATGCAATCCATAGTTGCCTTTATCATCAATTTTTGTGCCATGACAATCAAATATTAAAATACTTTCAGTAGCTTGATTTAATGTAGATACTAAATCATCTTCAGAATAAACATCTACAAATCTATATGTTGCATATAAATTCTCATCTTTTAAGTTACTCATTTTCTCTTTAGTCAAGTTTTCTAAATAATTGGCATTACTATTTATCATCTGCGTGATTTTATCACTTAGCTGTTCGCTTGGTTTAGGTTTTATATTTAAGGTATTCTCCATCAAATCCTTTAATCGGTCATTTTCATCAAAACTTCTGATGATAAGGATTTTTAAAGGTTCTTTTTTTATCATAACCAATGTTTTGGGCATGGATAATTTATATTCATGCTTAGGTAACAAGCTATAATCATGCTTTAAAGCTAATGGACAACCATTGATTTTTAACCAACCAATAGGTAAAGAACTATATAGTTTTAGGGGCTGTACTAGATAACTAGAATAAATTCTGCTTTACTAATTGTTTTAAAATGGAAAATTGAACTTTTATTTCACTGTGGTTAAAACGCC
>NZ_JWIZ01000124.1 GCF_001038205.1 Muribacter muris
GCGCTTGCGCCGCAAAGTGCGACGCATCCGGGACAGTATTTAAACGATATAAAACACGAGGTTTATTTACATTCAAAAGTAACGATTATAGACGATGTATTTTTATTTATCGGCTCGGCAAATCTGAATACCCGCAGTATGCAAGTGGATACGGAGTTGGGGATAATCAGCGAATGTAAGCAGGTAAGTCAAACATTACGCCAGCGATTATGGCAAATTCATACCCGGCAAGCGGTGGGAAGTGCGATGAATCCTAACGAGTTAAGTCGTTATCAAAATGCGGAGATAGCTTTTGATAAGTGGAGGGATAGAATAGAAGAGTATAAAGGAGAAAAAATTATAGATAGTCCTTTACGGGAATTTATCCGTATGTCGCCTACTATTAGTAAATCGGATTAGATTATGAAAGTGATAAAAGGTCTTTTTATTATCCTAGTATTAGGTGTATTGGGTTTATTGGGCTTAAAACGTTATTTGGATTGCAACCCGATTCATTTGGGCGGCACGGGTACGGCGATACCTGCCTATTGCAATGCACAGGTAAAAGTGAGTGAAACAACAATGACGAAGAGGGATAAGCTGATGTACAGCGAACGGTTTGAACGTGAAAATCAATTTAGTTGCCGCTACGAGTATAAACCGCCGTTATCGGCAGAGACGCAGGTGTTGTATGAGTATGCGTTATATCAGGATTTACACAATATGTGGACGGGTAAAAAAAATGATGAGGTATGGTTAAATGCCGCGGTATATTACCGGATAGCGGCGGCAAATGGGGATTATAAAGCGAATATCCGTTTGCAGTATTTATTAAAGACAGGGCGGGTCTCTTACAGTGGGCAGAGATTATGGAGTGAGGATTTAGTCAATGATTTAAATAAGCAGTTGGCGGAGCAGTTATTGGCGACAGCGTATTATAATTTACAGGGAAATGTGGAGCAGGGGTATGGAGTGGCGGGGACGGACGGCACGCGTTGGGCATTATTACACAGGGCGGCGGAGTTGGGTAGTCGGGAAGCGCAATATGTGTTGGGTGAGTTGATAAGGGGGTTAAATAACGATGAAACAGAAGCGTTTAGGCGTGATTTAACCAAGAGATTGTTTCAGTGTGCCTCGGAACAGGGAGAGCCTTCAGCATCTCTCTATTTGGGGATAATGTATAAACGTGAAAAAAATTTTACAAAGGCATTAGAGACTTTTCATCAAGGTGCAAAAAATGGAAGTGATAGTTCAGCACGGAGATTATCGGTAGCTTTTGACGGAAAAAGGGAAGATGATAAACAGGACATTTACTTTTTAAATTTATCGATTGATTTAGAGCGAGCTAAACGTTATGAAATGATAGGGCAATACCTTTCTAGAAATAAGCATTTACAGCCCAAAGTGCCGGATTTAGACGAGATCGTGCCGTTACCGCCGGCAGAGTTACCGGCGTGGGACGGTAAGATAGCATTTCAGCGTTGGTTTGAGGGCGAAAGCCCGGAAAAACCGAATGAGGCATTAGTGAAGAAATTGGCGGCACAGGCGGGTTTAGATTGGGAAACGGG
>NZ_JWIZ01000125.1 GCF_001038205.1 Muribacter muris
CTGTTTAAATAACAAGGAGTTTATCAAAAGATACAGTGGATCACTTTTCGATGATCTTACTGCATCAGCCTGGCGCATTTTTGCATGATCATTAACATTATCAAATGTCTTTTTATTATCATCGTATTAGGTGTATTGGGTTTATTGGGCTTAAAACGTTATTTGGATTGCAACCCGATTCATTTGGGCGGCACGGGTACGGCGATCCCCGCCCATTGTACAGTGCCACAAGAGAGAAAAGAGAGGAGATTAACGATGTATAAGGTAGAAAGAATTAAAGACGCATTGGATTTTGTCTGTAAACACGAAAGAAGACCGCCGTTATCGGCAGAGACGCAGGCGTTATATGAGTATGCGTTATATCAGGATTTACACAATATGTGGACGGGTAAAAAAAATGATGAAGTGTGGTTAAATGCGGCGGTGTATTACCGGATAGCGGCGGCAAATGGGGACTATAAGGCAAATATCCGTTTGCAGTATTTACTTTCTACGAACCGAGTTCGTTATGACGGGAGAAGTAATTTGGAGGAAGAAGGTGAGTTAAGTAAGTTATTGGCGGACAGTTTGTTAGCGACAGCGTATTATAAATTATTCGGGCATTTGGAAAAGCGGTACGGGGTGGAAGAGCCGGACGGCAGTCGGTTTGGATTTTTAAGGAAAGCGGCGGATTTAGGTAATCGGGAGGCGCAATATGTATTGGGTGAATATATACGGGGGATAGATGACGATGAAACGGAGGCGTTTAGGCGGGAGCTAACGAAGAAATTATTTAAATGTTCAGGTGAACAGGGATATGGAGTGGCTGCATATTATTTAGGAATTATGTATCAGCAAGATAAAGACTATAAGAATGCACTTCTTGCCCATCATCAAGGTATAAAAGGAGGAAAATATAATTCAGCGTTTCTATTATCAGGAGGTTTTAGTGGCAAATATAATGAAAGTAATGAGGTGAAATATTTTGCGCTTGCTCCTGATCTTGAAAGAGCCAAACGTTACGAAATGATAGAAGATTACCTTTATCATAATGAGCATCTACAACCCAAAGTACCGGATTTAGACGAGATCGTACCGTTACCGCCGGCAGAGTTACCGGCGTGGGACGGTAAGATAGCGTTTCAGCGTTGGTTTGAGGGCGAAAGCCCGGAAAAACCGAGTGAGGCATTAGTGAAGAAATTGGCGGCACAGGCGGGTTTAGATTGGGAAACGGGTTTTCCGTTGAAGAAATAGTAGGATACCGCACATTAAGCTAGGTTTAATGTGCGGTATGTTTTTTGCAAAGTTTTATCAAAATCAACCCGCTTGTAAATATCAATTTAGCCTTTACGGGAATTTATCCGTATGTCGCCTGTTATTAGTAAATCGGATTAGGTTATGAAAATTATCAAATGTCTTTTGGCTATAGCCGTATTATGTGGATTAGGGTTGTTCAGCTTAAAACGCTACTTGGATTGCAACCCGATTCATTTGGGTGGTACAGGTACGGCGATCCCCGCCCATTGTACAGCGCCACAAGAGAGAAAAGAGAGGAGATTAACGATGTACAAGGTAGAAAGAATTAAAGACGCATTGGATTTTGTCTGTAAACACGAAAGGAGACCGCCGTTATCGGCAGAGACGCAGGCGTTGTATGAGTATGCGTTATATCAGGATTTACACAATATGTGGACGGGTAAGAAAAATGATGAGGCGTGGTTAAATGCGGCGGTGTATTACCGGATAGCGGCGGCAAATGGGGACTATAAGGCAAATATCCGTTTGCAGTATTTACTTTCTACAAACCGCGTTCGTTATGATGGGAGAAGTAATTTGGAGGAAGAAGGTGAGTTAAGTAAGTTATTGGCGGATAGTTTGTTAGCGACAGCGTATTATAAATTATTCGGGCATTTGGAAAAGCGTTATGGGGTGGAAGAGCCGGACGGCAGTCGGTTTGGTTTTTTAAGGAAAGCGGCGGATTTAGGTAATCGGGAGGCGCAATATGTGTTGGGTGAATATATACGGGGGATAGATGACGATGAAACGGAGGCGTTTAGGCGGGAGCTAACGAAGAAACTATTTAAATGTTCGGGAGATCAAGGGTATGGTATAGCCTCTAATTATTTGGGAATAATGTATCAAGATGATAAAGATTATAAAAATGCACTTATTGCATATCATCAAGGGGTAAAGGGGGGATATGTTACGGCAGCGTATGTTTTAAGTAATAGTTTCCGTATTGGAATTAAAGAAGATCATATAGACTATTTAGCATTGATGCCGGATCCGGAACGAGCTGAACGATACAAAATGATAAAAAAATATTTATCTGATAATAAACATCTACAACCTAAAGTACCGGATTTAGACGAGATCGTGCCGTTACCGCCGGCAGAGTTACCGGCGTGGGACGGTAAGATAGCATTTCAGCGTTGGTTTGAGGGCGAAAGCCCGGAAAAACCAAGTGAGGCGTTAGTGAAGAAACTGGCGGCACAGGTAGGTTTAGATTGGGAAACGGGTTT
>NZ_JWIZ01000126.1 GCF_001038205.1 Muribacter muris
TCCAATTATCCGGATCTGATTATCGGCACCATCGCGGGGGGCATTGTACTTAACGGTGCCAGACGCATTTTGGCGTTGAAGGGTTAAATAATGCTCATTATTGGCAAAAAGCTCTCGCCGTATGCCCTATTGTCCATATCGGGCCTGCTGGCAGCGTCTACGGAATTCCGGACTTCGCAGAGGAACTCAACTACGGAGTCGATCTATCAACCATCTGAGGGTGGTATCAGATTGATGGGGTGAAGGTGCCCCATCAACCATTAAATCCGTATACCCTGTTTTATCTGCTTATACCCCTGCTTTGTTTTTTGCGTTGAGATATTACCGTTTCAAGCTGTTTATTAAACTCTGTAATGTCGTTAATTGCTCGCTGATTTCGTGGTATTGTTGAATGATTAAGGCGTTTTCTTCTCGCAAACTCTGCAACTCTTGCGATAAAGCTTTCCGCTCTTTCTCTTGCTGTTCTAGCAAGGTTTTCAAGGTATTTTCTAACATCACTTCGATTTCTGTCGTCATTTACTTTTTCCCTTGTTTCTTGGTTTCGTGGACTTCGATTACTTTCAGGTTCTCGCCCCACGTTTTCGTTATTAAATCCCTGTCTAACGCTATGCACGGCTTGATCCCCTTGTCCGTTTGACAGGTTGATAGTTTGATCCCCCCACTCTGTTCTTTGGCTATTTCGGCTGAGTTTTGCCATTCGGTCATCTCTTGATAGGCATTCTTCGCCTGCCACGTTAAAAGCCCTGTGGTTATCGCTATCAGGGCTAATACTGTCAAGGCGATTAGGATCGGCAAGCGATACATTCTCACGGTATTTTTTATCAATTTCGCCTGCTCGATTTGGATATTTTCGGCTAAATTGTTCCCTGCGTGCTGTAACTGCTGTATCAAGTTTTGCTCGTGCTGTTTGATAGCGTTCTGCACTATCTCGCCTATATTCTCTAGCTCTTTTTGTGATGTCTGCTGAAAGGTCGTTGCTAAATCTAAAATCTTGCTCATAGAAAGCCCCTTTTAGTCTTAAATTCTGTCCGTCTGTCTTGATTGATAGGTTTTTTGGCGTAATGCGTGCAATCTCAAAACCTGCACGCTCTAGGGCGTTTATAACGTCCTGTCGGTCGTTGATATGCCCTGCGTTCGCTAAAGCAGTTAAACCGTCTGTAATCGCCTGTAACGCTTGTTTTTTATCGGTTGGTAGGTCTTTGCGGTTAATCAGGCTTTTTTGCTTTGTAGGGTCGTTTGGGTCGCTTAGGCTATATTCGTGGTTGATTACCTGCTTGAAGCTTTCAGCAAGTGGGCGGTCTGCCCTATCGTAATAGGGTTGTAGGCGTTTTCCGCTTGTCATCTCTACGTTGGGAATAACGAAATTCAGCTCAAGCCTGCCTTTGTCGGTGTGCTGTACCCACGCAATGTTATATTGTTCAGGCTCAAGCCCTGCGAACATTGCCTTTTCAAAGCGTGCCATAATCTCACGCTTTTGGCTCTCGGGTAGGTCGCTTTCTTCAAAAGACAAGCAACCTGCGGTGTAGGTGTTATTAAAATCAAGGCTATCAGCAATACTTTGTGATAGTCGGGGATCGCCCTGCAGGATTTGAGCGGTGTCGTCAGGCTTATTTAGTAAATAGTCCACGCAAGCCTTGCAACTACTAGCTTTTCCCTTACCGTGTTTCTTAAAAAATTTGACGATCATAGGCTTAATTCTCGCAAATTTTTGAGATTTTTTTCAATTTCTCGCAAGGTAGCCAACACGCTAACAAGGTCAATGCTAGGGCGTTGGCTGTTGCATTGTCGGGCGATTTGGTTCAGGTTTACGCCTATGCGGTTCAGCTCGAACAGTAACGCAGGGTCGATTACTTTCGGCTGTCGCTTAGGTTGCTGTTCTAGGGCAACTTCCCGAACCCACTCCGCAAGCCTTGCTTTCGTTTTTCGTTCCAGCAAGGCATTGTATTCATCTTCTGACAATGCGATTTCTAGGCGTTTGGTTCGCTTTTTCATTAGGTGTCCGTTCTTCAAATTAGCGGTGAAACCGCAGGGGGTCAAGGGGGATTTATCCCTCTTGCAAGGGCATAGACTTAGTATCACAGATACGTGGCTATGTGTCCTTGCTATTATAAAAGACAATAGTACACCAAAAGCCCCGAGAGTGATATTAAAAAATCAGCGGAGCCGATAGGCGACTTCGTTTTATTAGGCGAACGTAGTGAGCCTTTGAACCAACATAAAAATAAAAAAATTTTATTATTAGGGCAGTGGTTTTTGTGGGCGGTAGGTTTTTAGTGTTGGAAAGCTGTTGGAAAGCTCGTGGGTAACTCGAAGAGTTATCCATCAGCTTTTCAATGGCTTTTCAATACGACCCGTAGGGGAAAAACCGTTAAACCGTCCACATTAACCGCTGACCCCAAAAAAAAAGAACGCTTTTTACTAAAAGATTTCTATTCGGTTCTCAAATGTTGCGTGAATGGGACAACAATAAAACGTCGTGGCATTTAACCTAGTTTGGAAATTCAGACCCTATTGAATTTCGCTGTTATCCTTAAATCTCGCTTATCAGGTGTGCTTGTATTTCTTGGGGCTTTCGCCTTTCTAACCGTAGCACGAAACGGAGACAGAGCTTAATTTTCGTATTAAGAACGTTATCACTTCTACGCCTGTTTATTCTTCCGAAGTCCGAGCTGAAGACCGTCTGATTTAAGGTTTGCGTTTCTTGTTTACGTCGTTGAATGATTTTTTGGTAGTAGGGACGCTTCGCAATCTCTTGCATTACTAGCTACCCTTTGCTATGATGTGACTTGCTTAGGGTCTGGCATCATAGCAAAGAACGCGAGATACAGATTATAGGAAAAGGGATCGAATGTCAAAAGTTCGATCCCTTTTTCTTTTCTAAAGCATTGGTATTAAAGGATTTAAGGTGTATTTTATTAAAATCTATACACTTTTGTGAAAATCCATACACTTCTCTTACCGTGTAATTTTATGAAAATTCGTGTACCTTTCTGCTAACGCCCTGCGGTTGTTAGACTAAAAAAGCCATTGAAAGCAAGTCTCAACGGCTTCTTCAGCCCCGAATAAAACAAAACCGCCTTGTTAGGCGGTTTATGTTATACTGTTACACGGTTGGTCAGGCTCTTGCAGTCTGATTGCCGTCAGACAGCAAAAAGTCTCGATCAATTGGTATCAACTCCAACTGAAAGGAGGCGAGTATGCCAACGTGGTTAAAATGGGTTTTGCTCATTGTAATCATTTTGTTGTTGTCTGGCGACACTGTGCAAGGTATTAGCTAGACAGCAACCAACCTAAAAAGGGGAGCGGAGCAATTCGCTCCCTTTTCCCATTGTATGCCCTATCCCCTGATTTTTCAAGTTATCTACTTTTCAAATAATCTTATTCTTAATTCGTCTAGAGTTTTAATTTCTCCAGAAACATATTTTTTCAGTAATACTTCACATTCTTTAGATGGATAACAAGCCCTGCTGTTCATAGAAGCGGATCGTCTGTGTTTCGACCCCTACCAACTGTGCCAACTGACCAATGCGCATCAGCCTCCTCCCCAACGGATTCTTTACTCTATTGACCTTATAGTAGCTTTATAGTTTAAAATGGTACCACAACATTGTTTAAGTGGAGTCGTATCATGAGCAAATCCTGTGGTGGCGCCTGTGGCGGTGATGCAACGTCCGCAGCGGATACCGATATACAGGCCTCCTCCGAGGCGCTAGGGAGATGGGTCAGTGTTTATGCCGTGCCGAAGATGGACTGTCCATCAGAAGAACGAATGATTCGCCTAGCCCTGAACGGTTTTGAGGAGATTCGGGCGCTGTCCTTCGACTTGTCGAACCGCCGGCTGAAGGTCGTGCATGACGGCGAGGTCGAGCCCGTCACCTCGAAACTGAAGACCTTGGGGCTAGGCGCCTCGCTTCAGGAAACCGTTGCTGCAAATCCAGAGACCATCAAGGCCGCCGAGTTTTCGGCAGCTTCTGCTAAGCAAGAATCCGGGACCCTGCGCTGGTTGCTCGGCATCAATGCACTTCTGTTCGTGGTGGAAATGACTGCCGGTCTGATCGCCCAGTCCACCGGCCTGATTGGAGAATCCCTGGACAATTTTTCCGATGCGGCGGTGTACGGGCTTGCCCTTTATGCGGTTGGACATAGCGTGAAAATGCAGGTACGTGCCGCGCATCTTGCTGGTGTACTGCAACTGATCTTGGCTGTGGGCGTGCTCGTAGAGGTGGTGAGACGCTTTGTATTCGGTAGTGAGCCTGAATCGCTGGTGATGATGGCTATCGCATTCGTCGCATTGATTGCCAATACCAGTTGTCTGCTGCTCATATCCAAACATCGGGAAGGCGGGGCGCACATGAAGGCAAGCTGGATATTCTCGGCCAACGACGTGGTGATAAACCTGGGGGGCATCACCGCCGGCGCCCTGGTCGCGTGGACCGGT
>NZ_JWIZ01000013.1 GCF_001038205.1 Muribacter muris
TGAGAGTAGGGCACCATCAGGATTTATTAAATGAGCTTATTTTTACAAGTGAACTGATTTAATAAAGAATTTGATTAACAGCAAGAGTGCAGTAGCACCACCTGATTCCATTCCGAACTCAGAAGTGAAATGCTGTAACGCCGATGGTAGTGTGGGGATTCCTCATGTGAGAGTAGGGCACTGTTAATCATCCTAATTTGCGGAGCGGTAGTTCAGCTGGTTAGAATACCTGCCTGTCACGCAGGGGGTCGCGGGTTCGAGTCCCGTCCGTTCCGCCACTTATTTAAAATTAGCGAGTTTATTACTCGCTTTAGCTTTAGGGGCGTAGTTCAATTGGTAGAGCACCGGTCTCCAAAACCGGGTGTTGGGAGTTCGAGCCTCTCCGCCCCTGCCATATTATAAATTTTAAAAGCAGCTTATAGAGCTGCTTTTTTATTATCTGCATTCTACTATCTGATTGTAGTTAATCGATTTTCTCTCATTGATATGGCTACTAATGTGTAAAGCCATCATAAAATTTGCCTAATAAAACACTGAATTAGAGTGAATACGCTATAATAGGCTATAGTTTAACTGTTGAGAGTAAAAATTTATGACCCAATCTATCTGTATTATTACTGGTAGTACATTAGGTGGGGCAGAGTATGTTGCCGATCACCTAAATGATGTATTGAATGCAAAGGGCTATCAGGTTGATGTATTCAACAATGCCGGGCTTAACGATATTCAATCACGCCCCCACCTTATTGTCATTACCTCTACGCACGGTGCTGGCGAGTTGCCGGATAATATCCAGCCGTTGTTTGAGGAAATTGCCGAACAATCTCCCGATTTTTCAACTCTGAAATTTGGGGTTATTGGTTTAGGTAGCTCTGATTATGATACCTTTTGCTATGCCGTTGATATTGTCGAAACTGCGCTGAAAGCACAGGGTGCAACACAGGTGTGCGATTCCCTCCGCATTGATGTAACGCAAAATTTTGACCACGACGGTTCAGCGGAAGCGTGGCTGTCAAGTTTCATTGAGCATATTAAATAATCCTTTCCATTTATTGTGTAATCCCATTTTAGAATGATGAAATCCGAAGAAAATAGCCAATTACGTTCCTATAAGAAAATAGGGGCTTTACTTAGGGAAGATTTAGCAAAAGGAATTTATAAGCTGGGGGATAGACTACCGCCAGAGCGAGATATTGCCGAGCGTTTCGGTGTGAGTCGGACAGTGATCCGAGAAGCGTTGATAATGTTGGAGCTGGAAGAACTGATTGAGGTTAAAAAGGGATCGGGCGTTTATGTCGTCAACCTCCCGACTAGCTTGCCTCAAAAAGTGGTTACACGTTCTGAGGAAATCGGGCCTTTTGAATTGATACAGGCTCGCCAATTATTAGAGAGCGGTATTGCCGAATTTGCGGCGATTCAGGCAACCCGTAATGATATTGTATTGCTTCGGAATATATTGAAGAAAGAGAAAGAAACGTTAGATTTAGGTTTGGATGATTATGTTGAAGATCAGCAGTTCCATTGTACCCTTGCACGTATTACGCAGAATGAAGTGCTGATAAAAATCCAACAAACATTATGGGATTACCGTTTTACCAGCTCAATGTGGGCGGGGTTGCACGCTCATATTAGGAATTTTGAATACCGAAAAAAATGGTTAGCGGATCACGAAGCGATTTTAAATGCGATTCAACGCAAAGATCCAGCTCTTGCGCGTAAAGCAATGTGGCAACATTTAGAGAACGTGAAACAAACGTTGTTTGAACTGTCTGACCTCGATGATCCGGACTTTGACGGCTATTTATTTAACACTAGCCCTGTTGCAGTTGGGGTTTAATCTGCTATCTTTATTTTATATTGTTTAAACTGCCGAGAATACAGGGAGACAAGCGGTCTCCCTATACGCAAATTTTGCAAAAAAAATAACTCGGCAGACCGCTTGTCTTTAGTAAATCCCGAATAAACTAAACAATAAAATCACAATAACGGTCGCAATGATCGGGAGAATAAATGAGGTAACGGCAATCTCAAGGTACGAATCTTTGTGCGTCATTCCCGTATTACTGAGTAATGTTAATACGGCACCATTATGCGGCATTGTATCTAACCCGCCGGAAGATAGCGATGCAATGCGGTGAAAGGCTTCGGGAGAAATATGCGCTTGTTTGGCTATAGCGAGGTATTTTTCGTCCAATGCTTCTAACGCTATACCCATTCCGCCTGATGCCGATCCCGTTGCACCGGCTAAAATATTGACGGCGACAGAGAGCGAAATTAACGGGCTGCCCGGAATATTTAAGATCATCGTGGTTAAGTGTTCAAAGCCCGGTGCCATTCTCACCACACTGCCAAAACCGACTGCCGCGGCGGTATTGATAATTGCGCCTACTGCACCATTAGCCCCTTTTCCGATTGCAGAGGTAAAAAATTGTCTTTGCTTTATGTTGAGTAACATCACTAAAGCGATACCCGCCAGCAAAGCAAGCACGATATTTTTCGGATCGCTGTTGCTAAGCCCAATAAGCGGTGGAATAAAATTAAGTACAACGATAACGGTGGCTAATGGGAGAATAGCGAGTAAAGGGGACGGTAGTTGTTCTTGTTGTGCTTTAGTCGTTTTATTGTCAGGCTCAACAAAATATTCGCCTTGTCGGGCATATTTTCTGCGTCTGTATTCAAGGTAAGCAACGCCGCCGAAAAATAAAATAGCGGAAGCGGTTAAACCCATTATGGGCGCAGCCATTGCGTCTGTACCGAAATATTGTGTCGGAATAAGGTTTTGAATTTGCGGTGAACCGGGCAATGCTGTCATCGTAAATGTAAATGCGCCACAAGCAATGGTGCCGGGGATTAAACGGCGACTGATATTGGCTTCTTTAAAGCTGACCCCGCCGTAAGTGAGTAATGCGCATCCTAACACAATAGAGGCGATTGCGCTTTTTGAGCCCATCACTTTTGTCAGCCAAACGGCGATAGATTTTGCACTGCCTGTTACATCCATTAAGTTACCGAATATTGCGCTGAGTAAGAAAGCGGGAAACCACGCTTTCACAAAACCGACTAAGCCGTTCATATAGCTGCCTAAGTAGGCATCTAAAATATCTAACCCGCCGGTCAATGCGACAATCGCCGCACATAAGGGGGCAATCCAAACGATTGAATAGCCTCGAAAAGCTAAAAACATTAGCAAAACCAAGCCGATAAAAATACCGATTAAACTGAACATAAGGTTCTCCTTATTTTCTTCTCTGTATTGAACGTTAGATACCACCCGTTCATCGTTGTAAAAAATATCGCACAATGAACCGCTTGTTAGCCCATTGTGCGAGGGGATTAGCCGGCAGTCCAACCGCCATCAATCGACAGGTTTGCGCCGGAAATTGAGCTTGCGGCATTAGAGCAGAGGAATTTCACAAACTCACCGATCTCTGCCGGTTCGATTAAGCGTTTTACCGCCGCTTTTTGTAGCATAATTTTGCTGATAACCTCTTGCTCGGAAATACCGTGATGTTTCGCTTGATCGGCGATTTGCTTATCGACTAACGGCGTTCTGACGTAGGCAGGACAAATGGAATTTACCGTAATACCGTATTCACCGCCTTCTAACGCTGCGGTTTTGGTGAAGCCGGCTAACCCGTGTTTAGCAGAAACATAGGCAGATTTAAACTCGGAGGCGACCAAGCCGTGAATGGAGTTTAGATTAATCACCCTCCCCCAACGATTTTGTTGCATATAGCGCCAACTGTATTTGGTGAGTAGGAAAGGGGCAGTGAGCATTAAGTTCAGCATTAAATCCCAACGATCTTCGGGAAAATCGGCAATAGGCGAAATAGTTTGGATACCGGCAACATTGACTAAAATGTCCACACTGCCAAATTGTTCGACAGCATAATCAACAACGGCTTTACAGTCTGCACGCTTGGATAAATCCGCTACGGTATATGCGGCGTGTAATCTTTGTGCTTCTTGTTGTAAAAGCGGTTGGTTAATATCCACCATAACAACCTTTGCACCGGCTTGTGCAAGATTTTGGCTGACGGCAAGACCGATGCCGCTTGCCGCACCGGTAACAATCGCAATTTTTTCATTTAACATAGATAGCTCCTGTTGGTGTAGTGATGAGGGTTTAAGGGCGTTCAACGATCATTGCGATACCTTGACCACCGCCGATACATAATGTCGCTAGCCCTAGGGTTTTATTTCGAGCTTGGAGTGCATAAAGTAAGGTAACTAAAATTCTGGCACCGCTTGCGCCGATAGGGTGACCGAGTGCAATTGCGCCGCCATTTAGATTAGTTTTAGCCAAATCTAACTGCAGTTCCTTGGCAACCCCTAATGCTTGGGCGGCAAAGGCTTCATTAGCTTCGATCAAATCAATTTGATCTAAGTTTAATTGAGCTTTTGCCAACGCTTTTTTGACGGCGGGTATCGGCCCTAGCCCCATTACCTGCGGATCGTTTCCCGCACTGGCATAGCTGAGAATACGGGCTAAGGGGGTAAGCCCGAGCGCTTTGGCTTTGCTTTCTGTCATCAATAATAGGGCGGCGGCACCGTCATTTAGACCGGAAGCATTACCGGCGGTAACTGTGCCGTCTTTGGTGAATGCGGGACGTAGTTTGGCGAGGCTTTCGGCAGTTGTGCCAAAGGTCGGATGCTCGTCTTGGTTAAAGCATTGTTCGCCCTGACGGGTTTTGAGGATAACCGGAACAATTTCTGCAGAAAATGTGCCGGATTCAACCGCTTGTTGTGCCAATGTTTGTGAACGAAGGGCAAATTGATCTTGTTCTGTGCGGCTTAATTGGTATTTTGTGGCAATATTTTCCGCGGTAATACCCATATGATAACGGTTGATGGCGCAGGTTAAACCGTCTTCCACCATTGTATCCCGTAGGGTTAAATTCCCCATTTTTGCACCGAAACGTGCTTTGCTGTCGAGTACATAGGGGGCTTGGCTCATATTTTCCATCCCTCCGACAATCACAATCTCGGCATCGCCGGCAGTAATCGCTTGTGCGCCAAGCACGACGGCTTTTAAACCGGAACCGCACACTTTATTGAGGGTAAACGAGGAAACATTATCGCTAATGCCGGCTTTTAGGGCGGCTTGGCGGGCGGGATTTTGCCCTAAACCCGCTTGTAGAACGTTACCCATAATCACCTCGTCCACCTTTGAAGCATCAATATTGGCACGTTTTAATACTTCATCAATCACAATTGCGCCTAAATCAATCGCACTGGTATGTGCTAAGCTGCCGCCGAAGCGACCGATAGCGGTTCTTGCCGCACTGACAATCACAATATTTTCCATTATGTCCTCCTGTTAGATTTATAAGAAATAGAGTCCGATGACAAAGATAGGGGTGGTAAAAATGAGTGCAGTAATGCAGTAGCCCATAATATCTCTTACCCCTAATCCTGCGATGCCGAGGGCGGGAAGCGCCCAAAACGGTTGTGCCATATTTGCCCACATATCGCCGTAGGCGATAGCCATTACCGATTTGCCTAAATCGGCTTCAAGGGAGAGGGCGGCAGGAATGACAAACGGACCTTGAACAACCCAGTGTCCGCCACCGGACGGCACGGCAAAATTGACGAGGGCAGAGCTAAAGAAGGTTAACAGCGGGAATGTGTCTTTATTGGAGATGTTGACGAAAAATTCGGTAATCATTCCGCCTAGACCGGAGTGTTCCATCATTAGCTGCATTCCGGCATAAAATGGGAACTGGATAAGAATACCAGCGGTACTGCGAGCGGCATTGGTGATTGCTCTCACATAAGCGGCAGGCGATCCGTGTAGTAAAATACCCGTCATTAAGAAAATGAGATTGACAGTATTGATGGTGAGACTAAATCCGTTTTGAAAGAAAGAGATCGCCAAATAACTAAACCCAGTGCTGGCAATTAGATAAGCTAATAGACGGCTTTCTTCAATTTTTTCGGCAAGCGTTGCCGTGTGATCAAGTGTTTTGCTGAAGTCCGGATCGGGTTGTAATAATTGAGGATTAACGGTGCGAACATCACCGCCTTTCGGGTTCATCATTCGGGTAATAAAAGGCAGGCAAATAAGTAGCATTAGAATGATAAAAAGGTTGTAGCCGGTGAATAGTGTTTGATTGACGGGGACGATGCCGAGAGGGTTGGTGCCGGAGCTAATGAGGTGGGCGATTGGGTTATTGGGTGTGGCGGCTTGTAGCGGCATTGAGCCGGAAAATCCACCGCCCCACGTCATAAAGCCGATATAAGCACAAGCAATCAGTAAAGCATAATCCGTTCCTTGAATACGGCGGGCGACCTCTTTGGCAAACATCGCCCCGACAACTAAGCCAAATCCCCAGTTGATCGCACAAGCGGCGGCACTCATAAAGGTAACTAGCATTACACCTTGCGCCGGCGTTTTAGCGATAGAGGCCGTTATGCCAAGACAGCGGCGGATCTGCGGAGCAGAGGCAAGCGCATTACCTGTTACAACGACCATTGCCATTTGCATACTAAAAGCGAGCAGATTCCAAAAGCCGTTACCCCACATATTAACGAGTTGTATTGGGTTATGATCGGTAAATCCCCAAGCGCAGAAGAAAATGACGAGGCTTAAGAGAACCGCCAGGACAAGCGGTTCCGGCATATAGCGGCTGACAAGTGTTGTCGTACAGCGGGCGATACGGTTAATCATACGACTAATCCTTTTTCACTGATGATCATTTGTTTAAAATCATCGGCAACAATAAAATCCGCCTCTGTTTTTGCTTGAATGGTTGCTAAATCGACGTTAGGGGCGTGTTCTTTTAAAACCAGTTTGCCTTGCTCAAATTCAAAAACCGCCAGTTCGGTTACAATCATTTTGACTTTATTGAGTGCGGTTAGAGGTAAGCTGCACTGTTTTAAAATTTTAGATGCACCGGATTTGGCACAGTGTTCCATTCCGATGATGACTTTTTTCGCACCGGTGACTAAATCCATTGCCCCTCCCATTCCCGGCACCATTTTGCCCGGTACCATCCAATTGGCGAGATTAGCTTGCTGATCGACCTCTAATCCGCCCAGCACGCAGGCATCAATATGCCCTCCTCTGATGAGTGCGAAAGAAAAGGCACTGTCAAAAAAAGCGCCGTCTGCTTTTATGCCACAAGGCTGCCCGCCGGCATTCACAATATTAGGGTTATCATTTTGCGGATCGTGCGCCGTGAGACCTAAGAAGCCGTTTTCAGATTGCAGGGTAATATCAATATGATCAGGCAAATAATTAGCAACTAGTGTCGGTAGCCCAATGCCGAGATTGACGATATCGCCGTTTTGAAGCTCCATTGCAATACGGCGCGCGATTAATTCTTTTGCGTTCATACGATGTCTCCCTTAATAGCTTGGAATGAGGTAATCAACCAGCATTGCCGGTGTCATAACCTGATTTGGATCGAGTGTGCCTGCTTTGACGATTTTATCTGCTTGCACGATAACGGTTTTGGCGGCCAGTGCCATTAGCGGATTAAAGTTGCGGGCGGCACCGTTGTAAATGAGATTACCGTTTTCATCGGCAATATCGGCTTTGAGGATCGCAATATCGGCGGTGAGCGGGCGTTCTAGTAAGTAAGTCGTACCGTCGATCTCTATTTTTTGTTTGCCTTGTTCTACGACTGTCCCTACCCCTGTCGGTGTTAAAATTCCGCCTAAACCGGCGCCACCTGCTCGAATGCGTTCGGCAAATGTTCCCTGTGGGATTAGTTCGACCTCAATTTCACCTGAAATCATTTTTTTGCCGGTTTCCGGATTCGTGCCAATATGGGAAGCAGAAATTTTCTTCACTCGATTTTGTACAATTAACGGCCCTACGCCGTTGTGTACTTGTGCTGTGTCGCTACAAATCAGATGAATATCGTGAATCTCACTTTCTAAAATCGCTTGTACGATTTTTTCAGGTGTTCCGATACCCATAAAACCACCGGACATTATGGTCATACCGTTAAAAAAATGACGGGGTAGCTCAGTGAGAGAAATGAGTTTTGACATAGTCTGCTCCAAAGTCTATTTCATCAGAAATATTTATAATAAAAAGTTGGCTTCACCGCTTAAATCAAGCGTTGTATTTGATTTAATGGTAAGATGTAAGAAATTTAATCGTTTATAGGCAAATAATTCGTATATAAAGATCTGTTTTAAAAGCAAATACCTATCAATTTGTGTTGTTTAAAAAAGGATAGCAAAAGAGATTGGTGATTAGAAATACAGATTTTTTAGCCACCTATAAATTTTATTGATAGCTTTGGTGAGGAACGGATATTGCAAGCGGTCGAAACCGTCATCTTTTTTGTAATGTTATTTGAGGAGGTTGTCGTGGATATTCGGCATTTACGTTATTTTATCGCTATTGTGGAAAATAACTTTAATTTGAGTAAGACAGCTCAAAACCTTTATATTTCACAACCGGCATTAAGTATGATGATTGCTGATTTTGAAAATAAAGAAGATATTCAATTATTTAAACGTCTAAATGGGAAAATAGTCGGCTTAACTTATATTGGTGAGAATTATTATAATGATGCAAAGGAGATCATCAGTAAATATAATGAAATGCATCGTAATTTACATAAGGAGAATAAGGAAATCTTAGGGGAAATCGCTATTGGTATTCCGCCATTGATTTTATCGGTTATTTTTCCTGACGTAATGCCAAAAATGATATTAAATCATCCGATAATTCAGTTTGAAATAAAAGAGAAAGGCGCATTTGCTTTAAAAAGTGAGCTATTATTAGAGCAGGTTGATTTTGCAGTGCTGCTTTATCCGGAGGGGATCTCGAAAAATATTATTGATTCCTTTGAAATTCATCATTCCGAGTTATCCGTGTTTCTTTCGCCCTCTCACCCTTTAGCCCATAAGGAAGTGATTGAATGGCAGGACTTAAATAAAGCGAAAATGGCGATTTTTGACCATACGTTTATGATATCACATCAATTAAAAGATGCATTTGAACGGCATAATATTTACCCTAATATTATTATTGAATCCAGTTCTTGGGATTTTATGTTAAGTGCCGTAAAGTTAAATTCGGATATATTAACAATATTACCTTATCCGATCGCACAGCAGTATTCTTCTACAGATTTTATTTGTCGAAAAATTAGAGATCCGATTTTATGGCGGGTAACACTTTGTCGCTTAAAGAAAAATAATTATTCAACAGTGGAAAACTATATTTTTGATTTATTATTAAAGGCATTTAAAATTAAATAAACAAGCGGTCTTTTTACAAATTTTTGAATAAAAATAACCGCTTGTAGTGCTATTTTACTTTAAAAATAAGCCCGTTTTAACGCAAATTCTAATCCTCGCAGTTCGGCAAGACCTCTTAAACGCCCAATGGCAGAGTAGCCGGGATTGGTTTTTTTGTGCAAATCATCAAGCATTTGATGCCCGTGATCAGGGCGCAGAGGAATTGGGCGAAAATCGCCAATCCCTTGGCGGCGGCGCTCTTCCGCTAACAGTGTTTTGACGACCTCAAACATATCTACATCTCCGGCAAGGTGATCAGCTTCGTGAAAACTGAGCGGGTTTTGCTCCCGCTGTGTTGAACGCAAATGAGCAAAGTAAATGCGATCGGCAAATTTTTCTGTAATTGCGACTAAATCATTATCCGATCTCACCCCATATGAGCCGGTACACATTGTAAAACCGTTTGCGGGTAGATTGACGGTATCAATCAGCCATTGCATATCTTCAGCACAGGACACTATGCGAGGTAAGCCCAAGATTGCGCGCGGGGGATCGTCCGGGTGTATTGCCATTCTGATGCCGACTTCTTGCGCAACAGGTATGATTTTTTTGAGGAAATAGGCGAGATGTTCACGGAATTTTTCCGTTGAGATGCCGTTATAGCGATCGAGTTGAGCTTGAAATGCTTGCAAAGTATAGCCTTCCTCCGACCCTGGTAGCCCGGCAATGATATTATGCGTTAGCTTCTGTTTATCGGCTTCGCTCATTTGATCAAAATAGCTTTTCGCTTCACGCTGCTCGCTTTCGGTATAGTTTAGGTAAGCATTCGGACGTTGCAGGATATAAAGCTCAAAAGCACAGAAAGCAACTTGATCGAAGCGTAATGCTTTTGAACCGTCTGGCATTTGGTATTCCAAATCGGTTCTTGTCCAATCAAGTACCGGCATAAAATTGTAGCAGACTGTATCAATCCCACACTGTGCCAAATTGCGTAGTGTTTGTTGGTAATTCGCAATCCATTGCTCGAATTGCCCCGTTTGTGTTTTGATCTCTTCGTGTACCGGCACACTTTCAACCACCGACCAAGTTAAGCCTTTCGCCTCAATCACGGCTTTACGTTTTTGGATTTCCGCTATTTCCCATACCTGCCCGTTCGGTATATGGTGTAGTGCGGTAACAATTCCTGTCGCCCCGGCTTGTTTTATATCATCTAAAGATACGGGATCGCTTTCCCCATACCAACGCCACGTTTGTTCCATTTTTTACTCCCAATTAGTTTCTCATCACAAAATAGAATGAGATTATTTTAGTATAGTTTTGTTGTGTTTGGTAAACCAAAATGGTTGTTTTGTGAGGTGGATCACAAAATCAATATTTTTTGGTATTCCAAATTGTAAAAAAGGGATAAAGTGATGTCAGTTTAATCAGAAATAAATCGGAGAAGGTATGAGTATTGAGAAAAAACATAATTTTACGGGAAAAGTTATTGTGATAACGGGAGCTGGAGGCGTTTTATGTGCTTACTTTGCAAAAGAGTTGGCTAAAACCGGGGCAAAAATTGCCTTGTTAGATATTAACGTAGAGCAAGCGGCGGCTTATGCGGCGGAAATTACCGCTGCGGGCGGCGTTGCAAAAGCCTACCAAACCAATGTGCTGGATCTTGCAAGTCTTGAAGCTACTCGGCAGGCGGTATTAGCGAATTTGGGCGGCTGCGATATTTTAATTAACGGCGCAGGCGGGAATAGCCCTAAAGCGACAACCGATAATGAATTTCACGAGTTTGATCTGCCGGCACAAACAAAATCGTTTTTCGATTTAGATAAATCAGGGATTGAGTTTGTGTTTAATTTGAATTATCTCGGCACGCTATTACCAACCCAAGTCTTTGCTAAGGATATGATGGGTAAGCAAGGCGCAAATATCATCAATATTTCGAGTATGAATGCCTATACGCCACTGACAAAAATTCCGGCGTATTCCGGTGCAAAGGCTGCAATTAGTAATTTCACACAATGGTTGGCCGTGCATTTTTCTCACATTGGTATCCGTTGTAATGCGATTGCGCCGGGCTTCTTAGTCAGCAATCAAAATAGAGCCTTATTATTTGATGAGCAAGGTAATCCGAC
Source organism: Muribacter muris (assembly GCF_001038205.1). GTDB lineage: Bacteria > Pseudomonadota > Gammaproteobacteria > Enterobacterales > Pasteurellaceae > Muribacter > Muribacter muris. The sequence continues at coordinate 11,331 of NZ_JWIZ01000013.1, forward strand.
CCCAAGAGCAAATAAAATTCTAGTAAATACGCCAATGGGACGCTTTGGTGAGGCTCACGAATTGTTAGGCGGTATTCTCTTTTTGATGGATGAACATTACGCCAGTTTTGTTAATGGTGTGATTTTGCCGATTGACGGTGGTTTTTCCGCTTATAGTGGGGTGTGATATGGGGTTTGAGAAAAATCACAATGTGATTGTATGTATTGATTCCGATGGTTGTGCAATGGATACAATGAATTTAAAACACCAACGCTGTTTTGGCCCCTACGCCGTTGAAGTATTTGGCTTGAGAGATCGGGAACGCTTTATTGCGATTTGGGATCGGCTAAATTTGTATTCGCAGACTCGGGGTATAAATAGGTTTAAAGGCTTGGTATTAGGGTTAAAAGCGTATGGTTATGAGTTGGATATTCAACATTTAACCGATTGGGTAAATAGTAGTCGTGAGCTTTCAAACAGATCTCTAATGGCGGAGTTTGAACGAGTTGGCTCGGCAGATTTACGGTTAGCGTTAGATTGGTCGGAAAAGGTCAATGAGGGGATTAAGGCTCTGCGTCATCAAGATGCACCTTTTGGCAATGTTAAACGTTCCCTTGAGATGATAACGCAGTTTGCCGATGTTGCTGTGGTGAGTTCGGCAAATAATGATGCCATTATTGATGAATGGAGCCGCCATCATCTTTTGCCTTATGTGAATGTTGTTTTCGGTCAGGAACAAGGCTCAAAAGCCTTTGCATTAAATCAGTTAAAACAATACGGCTATCAGCCGGAACAGATTTTAATGGTGGGCGATTCTCCGGGGGATTTGGGTGCCGCCCAAGAGGCTCGAACTCTCTTTTTTCCTATTTTGTGTCATCAGGAATCAGAAAGTTGGGATCGTCTTGTATTGGAAGCCTTAGGAAAGTTGGTTTTCCAAAAATTTGACGATACTTATCAGCAGCAGCTTATTGCAACATTTCAACAACATCTCACCGCTTCAGAGGAGTAATATTATGTCAGTCGATTTAAGCAAACGCCCGTTTTATCTTAGTCCGGACGATATACAGTGGGTTAAACAAACCATTGCCGGTATGAGTTTAGAAGAAAAAATCGGGCAGCTTTTTGTCAATATGGGATCAAGCAGAACGGAAGAATACCTCACGGAAATGGTGAATAAGTACCATATCGGTGCAGTACGTTACAACCCTGCAAAGGCTGAGGAAGTCTATGATCAAAATCTAATTTTGCAGACACAAAGTAAGATCCCGCTGCTGATTGCGGCAAACACTGAAGCGGGTGGAAATGGTGCTTGTACAGACGGCACGGAAATCGGTGTTCAAGTGAAAATTGGTGCAACGGCAAATACAGAATATGCCTACCAAATGGGGAGAGTCGCAGGTGTTGAAGCGGCTGCGATTGGTTGTAATTGGAGCTTTGCCCCGATTGTCGATATCAATTATAACTGGCGTAATCCTATTATTTCTAATCGTTCTTTTGGCTCTGATCCGGATTTGGTGCTTGAAATGGCGTTAGCTTATATGAAAGGGATTCAAGAAAGTGGGATTGCACCGGCAGCTAAGCATTTTCCCGGCGATGGCGTCGATGAGCGGGATCAGCACTTATCATTTAGTGTGAATAGTTTTTCTTGTGAGCAATGGGATCGAACATTCGGTAAGGTTTACCAAGGGCTGATTGATGCCGATTTGCCTTCAATTATGGCGGGTCATATTCATTTACCTGCCTATGAAAAGTATTTTAATCCGAGTTTGCAAGATGAAGATTGCCTCCCTGCCACCCTTTCTAAGCCTTTATTAACCGATTTATTACGGGGTAAGCTCAATTTTAACGGTGTGATTGTAACCGATGCCAGTCATATGGTTGCAATGACTTCGGCGATGAAGCGGAGCGAAATGTTGCCGGCCGCGATTGCTGCGGGGTGTGATTTATTCCTCTTTTTTAATGATCCCGATGAAGATTTTGGCTATATGTTGGACGGATACCGTAATGGCATTATTTCAGATGAGCGTTTAGAAGCGGCTCTACAACGTATTTTGGGATTAAAAGCGCGTTTAGGCTTGCATAAAAAAGCGAAAGGACAATGCTTGTTACCGAAGGCGGAGGCTCTCGCAAAAATCGGATTACCGGAAAATAAAGCGATATTTAGAGAAGTGGCGGATAATGCTATTACACTGGTGAAGAATAAACAGGCTGTTTTTCCGATTACCCCCGAAAAATACGCTAGAGTTCTGCTCGTGAATGTGAAAGGCGTAGAGGGTGGTTTTGGCAAAATGGTTGCGGGTAATCGACCAAGTGCAGTTGCAATTTTACAGGAGAAACTGACCGCTTGCGGTTTTGAGACGACGATTTACCACTCGCCGATGGCGGATATTTTGAAAATGTCCGATGAAGATCAAGTTAAGACAATCCGTAATGAGTATTCACAAAAACGTCCGATTGCCGAATTGGTCAATCGCTATGACTTAATTATTAATGTTGCCGATGTCCATATGAGTACGGTTCAGCGTATTGTGTGGCAGGCAACGAAAGGTACGCCGGATATTCCGTTCTATGTCCACGAAATTCCAACCATTTTTGTTTCCGTACAATGCCCGTTTCACCTCGCCGATGTGCCCCAAGTGAAAACCTATATCAATGCGTATGACGGTAAGCTCGATACAATGGCACTATTAGTTGACAAAATGATGGGGCGTTCCGAGTTTAAAGGTGTTAGTCCGGTCGATGCCTATTGCGGCTTTAAAGATAGCTATATTTAGGGGGAGAATATGAACATAAGACCTTTCGGCTTAAAAGATAAAGTCGCCTATATGGCGGGGGATATTGCCAATGACTTTAGTTTTATTATGTCCTCTTCTTTCTTAATGCTGTTTTATACCAATGTATTAGAAATAGAGGGCTATGTTGTTGGTTTACTGTTTTTAATCGCCCGAGTATTGGATGCGTTCACCGATGTTGGTATGGGGAGATTGGTCGATACCATAATGCCGTTTAAGGAAGGGCGTTTTCGTGGGATCATTAAGCGAGCAGCACCTTTTGTTTGTGTGAGCGGTTTCTTACTTTTCCTGCATATCGTGAAAGATTGGGCATATCCTTACAAGTTAGCCTATGTTGTGGTTACCTATTTGCTGTGGGGGAGTTTTGCTTACACGGCGGTAAATATTCCTTACGGTTCAATGGCAACGGTGATTAGCACTAAACCAGAGGATCGTGCCACACTGTCTGTGTTCAGAACAATGGGAGCAAATATTGCAGTCCTTTTTATCTCATTTTTTGTGCCGTTGTTAATCTATAAGGAGATTGATGGTAAGCAAGTGATTGTCCCTGAAATGTTCACGGTAATTATGGGAATTTTTATGGTTATCGCATTTTTCCTTTATCAATATTGTTGGAAAAATACGATTGAACGGGTTCAACTTCCCGTACAACAGCGTAGAAATCACCATCAGGAACGATGTTTTGATGATATTAAAGCGATATTTACGAGCCTGTTGGGGAATAAGGCATTGATGATATTCATCTTAGTCGCAATCATTTTGTTATTGGCAAACTTGCTGATTGGTACGATGAACCCTTATTTATATGTAGATTATTTTAATAGTAAGTTTGCGCTATCTGTCGGCGGAATGTTACCGGTGATTGCCACCTTTGCCATTGCACCTTTTGCACAGGTTTTAGTTAAAAAATTCGGTAAGAAAGAGTCTGCGGCAGTGGCACTATTATTCACCGGAATCGTTTATCTTATTTTGTTCTTTTTAAAAATCAGCAATGTTTGGGTTTATTTAGCGATAGCCTTATTTGCTTTGCTCGGTTTGAACTATTTTATGGTAGTCATTTGGGCATTTATTACCGATATTATTGATCATCAGTACCTTAAAACGCATAGACGGGAAGACGGCACGATTTATGCGGTTTATTCCTTTGCCCGCAAAGTGGGGCAAGCGCTTGCCGGTGGTTTGGGCGGTTTTGCATTAAGTTTTATCGGCTATATGGCAAATGCCCCGATGCAAACACCGGAAACGCTAAATGCGATTTATCGTGTCGCAACCCTAGTACCGGCATTATCCTGCATTGTGATCTTCTTCATCTTGCAATTTTGGTATCCGTTATCCAAAGAGATTGTGGATCGGAATGTTGCCGCTTTAGAAAAAGCGAACCGTTCTTAATCTGATAAGCGGTTGTTTGTAAGGCAAAACTTGCAAAACAGCCGCCCTTCCTACCCTCAAAAATAAGGAGATATTATGTTGTACCCTCTTGCAACCGAAACTCGACAACTGATTGATTTAAGTGGTGAATGGCAATTTAAATTTGCCAATCACACTGACTGGCAACCGATAGCCGTTCCCGCATCCTTCAATGATCAGCTTGTGCTTAGTGAATGTAAGAACTATGTTGGTGATTTTTGCTATCAAACCGAGTTTTATCTGACACCGGCAATGTTAAAGGAGCGGATTTTTATCCGATTTGGTTCGGTGAGCCACTTTGCACAAGTTCGGATTAACGATCAAACAATAGGTGAACATCAGGGCGGGTTTACCCCGTTTGAATTTGAGATTACACAAGCGGTGAGATTAGGGAAAAATCTTGTGAGAGTAGATGGCAATAACATTCTCAATAATTCAACTCTGCCCGTAGGAAACTATTCGGAATACCAAAATGAACAAGGTGAAATGAGGAAGAAGGTCAGCGAAAATTTTGACTTCTTTAATTATGCAGGGATTCATCGACCGGTAAAAATTTGGACGAAGCCGCAAAGCTATATTGAGGATATTACCATTACTTATGAACTGGAACAGACACGGGCGCAGGTTAATGTCGCACTGATGTTACAGGGCGATTGGGATAGTGCGAAGATAAGGATTTTTGACGAAAATGATCAAGAAGTTGCCTATTCTGAGGGATTAGTTTGCCAGCAACTGACGATTGAAAATGTCGTCCGTTGGCAGCCACGCAATGCTTATCTCTATAAGATGCAGGTAATGTTATACCAAAATGAGCAGTGTCTGGATAGTTATACGGAGACCTTTGGAATGCGTACCGTTGAGATCAAAGATAATCAGTTTTTAATCAATGATAAACCGTTTTATTTTAAAGGTTACGGGCGGCACGAGGATACGCATTTTAACGGCCGAGGGTTGAACAATGCGGCGAATATATTAGATACCAATTTAATGAAGTGGCAGGGGGCAAACTCATTTAGAACCTCTCATTATCCCTACTCGGAAGAGATGATGCGGCTGGCGGATCGGGAAGGATTTGTGGTGATTGATGAAACGACTGCGGTAGGGCTGATGCATAATTTTGGCGCAGGATTAATTAATGATCCGGCAGAACAAGACATTAATACTTGGCAGAAATACACGACAATGGAAGCTCACCGTCAGGTTATCAAGGAATTGATTCAACGGGATAAAAATTATGCTTGCGTGGTAATGTGGTCGATTGCAAACGAGCCGTCTTCAGCAGAAGAAGGGGCATACGAATACTTTAAGCCTCTGTTTGATCTCGCGAGAGAATGTGATCCGCAAAAACGCCCGTGCTGTTTTGTGAATATTATGCTCGCGCCGGCAGGGAAAGATCTGGTTATGGCGTTAAGCGATGTTATTTGCCTTAACCGCTATTATGGGTGGTATGTCAATACCGCCGATCTTTCTCAAGCGAAGAAGGCATTACAAGCAGAATTAGAGTATTGGCATACCTTATTTCCGAACAAGCCGATAATGTTCACGGAATATGGTGCAGATACGGTGGCAGGTTTGCACGATATGGATTTCAATACCCCGTTTACTGAAGAGTTTCAGATTGAATATTATAAAGCACATCACGAGGTTATTGATAAACTGCCTTACTTTATCGGGGAGCAGGTTTGGAACTTCGCTGATTTCCAAACAAAATACGGTACTTTCAGGGTACAGGGTAATAAAAAAGGGCTATTTACCCGTACTCGTGAACCGAAAATGGCGGCTCATTATTTCAAAGAGCGTTGGAACAGCATTCCCCATTTCGGCTATAAAAGCTGATTTGGCTGAATAACAAGCGGTGGGATAGCACTCAATTTTTGCAAAACAGCGCAGTATAAAGAAATCGGGGCACAATGTTATATTTGTGCCCCGATATATGTTGAATAGGCGATTGAATATGATTAGAGGTTAATCACCGTAGTAAGAGATGACTGTTAAAAAACAGCATAATCCGACCGCTTGTATATTATATGAGGTTATTCAATCGCTTTAATTTTCTCGACCAGTTTATATAGATCGGGATGAGTTTGTTGAATCTCCTGATACATTGGTTCAACGGCCTGTTTAAAGGCGGCTTTTTCAACCTCAACAAATGTTACCCCCTGTTTTATGGCTTTCTGCTTTTCTTGATTTTCTGAATTTGCCCACAGTTCAAACATTTTTTCTGTGGTTTGTTGTGCCGCACTTTCAAGTGCTTGGCGGTTTTCTGGTGTGAGCGTATTCCACACTTTAGTCGAAATCACCAAGACATCAGGCACCATTGTGTGTTCGTCTTGGCTGAATATCGAGCTGACTTCGTGGTGGCGGCTAAGGGTGTAAGACGGAATATTATTTTCAGCGGCATCGACAACATTTTGTTGTAGAGCGGTATAAAGCTCACCGTAAGCAAGCGGCGTTGGATTACCGCCTAACGCTTTTACCATATTAACGGCGGTTGGGCTTGGCTGAACCCTCACTTTGAGCCCTTTCAGATCATCAGGGTGCTTTATTGCTTTTGCGGCATAAAAACTTCTTGCACCAGCATCTAAGTAGGCGAGTCCGATAAAACCGTTATCACTGGAAGCCTGTAAAATGGTTTTGCCTAAACGGCTACGCAGGACATTATGGTATTGGGTTTTGTCTTTGAACAGATAAGGGAGATTGTAAACCCCATATTGTTTAGAAAAGGCTTCCAGCTCTGCCGCATTGGATTTTGCTAATGCTAATGCCCCTTTTTGCACTAATTCTAATGATTCCCGTTGTGTGCCGAGTTGAGCATCCGAGTAAATCCGAATTTTTAATTCTCCTTGCGATAGCTCATTGGTTTTTTCGGCAAAAAATTGTAAGGCGTGATGTACCGGGTGAGATTTATTTTGGTTATGACTGAGCTTCAATGTGGTTGCGGCACTGCTATTGGCGGATAGCAGTGCGCACCCTATTGTTAGTAATGTTAAGCGGAAATGTTTAGTCAAGCACATAGCAACTCCTTCGTGAAATAAATTGGTAAACAAAATAACCCTGCATTTGCGAGTTAGACGATATTATCTACACCAAGGTATTCCAAAAGCAATTCAAACGATCTAAAAATGTGATGTAAATCACATATTTTTTTATTTGGTATTCCAAAATAAAAAATATGTGAACAAGATCACAGAAAAATATTATTGCTGTTGTTATAGTAGCTATATCGTTTAAATCAAAGGCGTAGCCGATATGATAAAGAAACTTAATAAACTCGTGGCAGGGTTGATCATTGGGATTTTTTCCATTTTGGTTGGGTGTGTGGTATGGCAGGTCATCTCTCGGTATGTCCTTGGGACACCAAGTATTGCCACAGATGAAATCGCCCGTTTTTTGTTTATGTGGGTCGGTCTAATTGGTGCGGCTTATGCAACGGGTCTAAAACAACATTTGGCGATCGATCTGCTGTTGATGAAACAAAAAGGTAAGCAAAAAATCGGCTTACAACTGTTCATTTTAGCCGTGATGCTCATTTTTGCTGTATTTGTTTTGATTTATAGTGGTATGCAACTGGTCATTGATACTTATTTGAGCGGTCAGGTTTCACCGTCTTTAGGAATAAGTATGGGGTGGGTTTACCTCTGTTTACCTTTATCCGGCGGCATTATGTTGGTTTATCTCGTGGCGGAGATCACGCATAACCTGCAACAATTGACGAACTTTGAGGGGATCTAAAATGGAATGGCTTGCTATTTTCATTTTATTTGGCAGCTTTGCATTATTATTGGCGTTGTCTGTGCCGATTTCTTTCGCCATTGCGCTTGCTACCTTTTTGACGATTTGCGTGTCTTTACCCTTTGATTCCGCTTTAATGGTCGTTACGCAAAAATTGGCATCCGGACTGGATAATTTTGCATTGCTTGCCATTCCGTTTTTTATTTTGTCCGGCAATATTATGAATCGTGGTGGGATTGCTTTACGCTTGATTGAGCTGGAAAAATTCTTGGGGCGAGATTACCCGGCTCATTGTTTCACTGCAATGTGTTGGCAAATATGATGTTTGGATCGATTTCTGGTTCGGCAGTGGCATCGGCAGCCGCAATGGGCGGGATAATGTCGCCGCTGCAGAAAAAAGAGGGCTATGATCCGGAATTGTCCGCTGCGGTGAATATTGCCTCTTGCCCGACGGGCTTGCTTATTCCGCCGAGTAATACCTTGATTGTTTATTCCCTTGTTTCCGGCGGTACGTCCATTTCCGCACTCTTTTTAGCCGGTTACTTACCGGGTATTTTAATGGGGTTAGGCGTAATGTTGGTTGCAGGCTTTATTGCTCGGAAACGAGGTTATGCAAAGGGAGAAAAAGCCTCTTGTGCGCAAATTCTAAAATGTACGCTTGATGCGCTGCCTTCGTTGTTACTTATTTTTATTGTGATTGGGGGCATTATTGCCGGGGTATTTACGGCTACGGAAGCCTCTGCGATTGCAGTCGTTTATACCTTGATTTTGTCGATGGTGATTTATCGAGAAATCAAATTGCGTGAATTGCCGAAAATCATTTTAGAGTCAAGCGTAACAACCGCCATTGTTTTATTGCTGATTGGCGCATCTTCCGGTATGTCGTGGGCAATGGCAAATGCGGATATTCCTTATTTAATCCAAGATGCGTTTCTTTACATATCAGAGAACCCGATCGTGATTCTGTTGGCAATCAACCTACTGTTGTTGATTGTCGGCACCTTTATGGATATGACGCCGGCAGTGCTGATTTTCACTCCGATTTTCCTGCCGATTGCAACGGATATCGGTATTGATCCGGTACATTTCGGCATAATGATGACCTTTAACTTATGTCTCGGTATTTGTACACCACCGGTCGGCAGTGCGTTATTTATTGGCTGCTCGGTGTCCGGGGTGAGTATTGATAAAGTTATTAAAACGATGTTGCCGTTTTTCTTCATTCTGCTGATAAGCCTGTTACTCGTAACCTTTATGCCGAATATCAGCCTTATTTTGCCGAAGTTATTGCTGAATTATTGATAGGGAGGAAAGAATGAAAGCCTTTATGGATGACGATTTTTTATTATCGACCAACACTGCACAAATACTGTATCACGATTATGCCAAGCATCAGCCGATTTTTGACTACCACTGCCACCTCAGCCCGAAGGATATTGCCGAAAACCGTCAGTTTAACAATTTAGCGGAGATTTGGCTGGAGGGGGATCACTATAAATGGCGGGCATTGCGTACTGCCGGTGTTGATGAGTATTTTATTACGGGCGATGCGCCGGCTTACGAGAAATATTTACACTGGGCGAAAACTGTACCGCTGTGTATAGGTAATCCGTTGTACCATTGGGTACATTTAGAGCTAAAACGTCCGTTTGGCTTGGAAAATCAATTATTTAATCCCCAAACTGCCGATGAGGTGTGGCATTACTGTAACACCCGTTTGGCAACGCCCGAGTTTTCCGCTCGGGATATTTTAACGCAGATGAATGTAGTAATGGTCGGTACAACGGATGATCCGATTGATGACTTGATTTACCATCAACAGATTGCGGCAGATGGTACGTTTGGGATTGAAGTTACCCCGACTTTCCGTCCCGATCGCGTCTTTAAAATTGAACGGGAGGATTTTGTTGATTATCTGCAACAATTAGCCGAACAAGCGGGCTGTTCCATTCAGAATTTTGCAAATTTACAAGAAGCGCTACTGAACCGATTAGCCTATTTTGATCGACACGGTTGCAAGGCTGCGGATCACGGTATTGAAAAGGTTCGTTATGCACCGATTCCGCCAGAGAAAGAGCTCGACCGGATTTTGCAAGCTCGGTTAGCGGGTCATATTTTAACCGAAACGGAAATCGCACAATTTTCAACGGCAATCTTGGTGTGGTTAGGACAACAATATCATCGTTTAAATTGGGTAATGCAGTATCACATCGGGGCAATTCGCAATAATAATACCCGAATGTACCGCTTGCTTGGCGCGGATAGCGGGTTTGATTCAATCGGTGATAGTTGTTATGCCGAAGCACTTGCCGCATTGCTTGATCAGATGGATCAAAGCGATCGGCTACCGAAAACGATTTTATACTGCTTAAATCCGAGAGATAACGAAATGCTTGCCAGTATGATCGGTAATTTCCAAGGTGGCGGTATCGCCGGTAAAATACAATTTGGTTCGGGCTGGTGGTTTAACGATCAAAAAGACGGTATGGAACGCCAGTTACAGCAGTTATCGCAGTTGGGGTTACTAAGCCAGTTTGTCGGTATGCTGACCGACTCCCGCAGTTTTCTCTCCTTTACCCGCCACGAATATTTCCGCCGTATTTTATGTGAAATGATCGGCAAATGGGTAGAAAACGGGGAAGCCCCCAATGATCTGCCGCTATTAAGTGAGATGGTAAAAAATATCTGTTTTTATAATGCTAAGGGGTATTTTAAATAAAATGGCGACAAAAATAGCGATTATCGGCGAATGTATGCTTGAGTTAAACGGTGAACCCTTTGGGTTAATGCACCAATCCTATGGCGGAGATACGCTCAACACCGCAACCTATTTGGCACGTTTATCCAAAGCATCTGAGGTTGAAATTACCTACATCACGGCGATAGGTAACGATCCTTTCAGCCGGAAAATGTGCGCTTTTTGGCAAGCGGACGGGATTGATACCCGATATGTACTCACAGATCCCAATCGCCTAGCAGGGCTTTATGTTATTCAGTTAGATGAACACGGCGAGCGAACCTTTTTAAACTGGCGGCATCACTCGGCTGCTCGCTATTTATTGCAACACCCTGATTATCCGCAGGTACTGGCGCATTTAAAGACTGTGGATTTTATCTACTTGAGCGGGATTAGTTTGGCAATTTTGCCGCCACAGGATCGGCTAACCTTGTTAGCACAGCTTAAAGCTCTCGCCGGTCAAAACGTCAAAATCATTTTTGACAGCAATTACCGCCCGGTACTATGGGAAAGTCGGGAAGTCGCACAAGCCTGTTATCAAGCTCTGCTGCCGGATATTCACATTGCGTTAGTAACGGAAGAAGATGAAAAAGCCTTATGGCAAGATGATGATCTCGTACAGATTGTGGCACGTTTACAGCATTTCCAACTGCCGCATTTAATTGTGAAATCCGGTAAAAATGGGGCGGATTATTTTCCGCTGAATGATTTGCCTATGCATATTTCGGCAAAACCGGTCGCAAATGTCATCGATACCACGGCTGCCGGCGATGCGTTTAATGCAGGGTTTATCGCCGGTTATTTACAGCATAAACCGATAGAACAGTGCTGCCGACAAGGTAACCAAGTCGCCGGTGTTGTTATTCAGCATCAAGGTGCCATTGTTGCGCGTGATGCAACGGCACATCTTGTTTCACAATGTAATTAAGGAGAGAAAAAATGCGTTATACAATAGAGCAAATGACGGATATGCTACGCCAACTTAAACTTATCCCCGTTATCGCCCTTGAGCAAGCCGAAGCGATTTTACCGCTTTGCCGTACCTTGACGGATAACGGCTTACCGGTGGCGGAAATTACCTTTCGATCGGCGGCGGCTGAGCAGGCAATCCGCCTATTACGCCAAGATCAGCCTGATGTCTTGATTGCCGCCGGCACGGTGCTGACTTGTGAGCAGGTTGTGCAAGCTCAACAAGCCGGCGCAGATGTGATCGTCAGTCCCGGTTTTAATCCGAAGATTGTCGAATTGTGCAAGTCTTTGCATATACCGATTATTCCGGGCGTGAATAATCCTACCGCCGTTGAAATGGCGTTGGCTCACGGTATCCAAACCGTTAAATTCTTTCCGGCGGAAGCCTCAGGAGGCGTTAAAATGATTAAGGCGTTGCTCGCCCCTTATCCGCAACTGAATATTATGCCGACCGGCGGCATCGGGCTTGATAATCTAAGGGATTATTTGGCAATTCAAAACGTGGTTGCGTGTGGCGGTTCTTGGTTTGTAGATAAGGCGTTGATTGAAAGCCAAAACTGGCAAAAGATCGCAGAACTCACCGCACAAGCGGTGCGTTGTACGCAATAATTTGCAAACTGCCGATTGCTATCTGCTAGAATGATGCCAAATCGGGCAATTTAACGGATAAAATGAAAATCGGATTGGTATTGGAAGGCGGTGCAATGCGGGGAATGTTTACCGCTGGCGTATTAGATGTATTTTTAGCCGAAGGGATTTCGGTGGACGGCATTGTCAGCGTCTCGGCAGGGGCATTGTTCGGGGTTAATTTCCCAGCGGGGCAGGCCGGGCGGGCGTTACGCTATAATCAACGCTTTTTAGGGGATAAACGTTATATCAGCCTGCAAAGTTGGCTTAGAACCGGCAATATCGTGAATAAGGACTTCGCCTTTTATCAAGTGCCGTTTTCACTCGATCCCTTTGATAATCAAGCCTTTCAACAGTCCGCTATTGATTTTTATGCTACCCTGACTAACGTGGAAACGGGGCGGGCGGAATATATTAAAATTGAAGATGTGTTTGCACAAATGGAAGCATTACGGGCGACTTCCGCACTGCCTTATCTGTCGCAAATCATTGAATATCAAGGTAAAAAATACCTTGATGGAAGCCTTGCGGACGGTATTCCTTTCGCCAAAGCACAAGCGTTGGGTTATGATAAATTGATTGTGGTGCTGACCCGCCCGCTCGATTACCGGAAAAAGCCGTCTCATACTTGGTTAAGCCGTATGGTTTACCGCCAATATCCGCAGTTATTGGCGACAATGGCAAATCGCTATCGCCATTATAATCAACAAGTTGAGGAGATTATCCGCCTCAATCAAGCGGGTGAACTATTTGTGATTCGCCCTTCCCAAACACTCCCGATTAGACGGCTCGAAAAAGATCCACAAAAAATCCAAGCAATGTATGAATTGGGCGTGAGTGATGCCCGTAATGCATTGATTGCTCTGAAACAGTATTTGACCGACTAGCGTGCAAGCGGTCGTTTACGCCGTCTTTTTTGCAAAGCGTTCAAACCTGCCCATAATAGGCTTTGCAGTATCAAAGCGATGACGGCACAATCAATTAACCGAATGATTTGATTAGCATATTTCGCCCACGCCAACGGTTGTAAGTTGTGCCAAATACCATAGCTTGCCAGCGTTAAAGCCAGATTGAATAGCCAAAATCCTGCCTTTTGTTTACTGTTTTTCGTTGATAAATAAGGGTATTTCGTCGCCATTCGCCATTGATAAATCACGATTGCCGTTAAGCCTAGAACACCGCCACCGTATTGTAGCCATTTATAAATCGGCAGAGCGTACACCTGTTGCAGAATCGGAAACTGTTGCACAAAATAACCAGTGTGATGGGTGAAATGATCCAAGCCGATATGGCTGAGCATTCCCAACCACGCGGAATAAGTGAAAATCAGCAACCAAATGAGCGGGTTTTTCGCTTCCGGCTGCGGCACGGCAGAAGCAAGCCATTTCGGCAGATATTGCTTTAACGGCTTGGCGAGTAAAAAACGATAAACGCCGTAAAACAGCAGGCTGAGTGATAAATTCTGCCATTCACTGCCGAAGATCTTATGCCCGCAATTAACAGGCTGACCGTACAGAAAATAGATAAAATCCGGCGACATCGCACCTAAAACTAAAGCCGGAAAATGAAAATAGCGATTGCGGGGAAAGCACAATACGGCAACGGGGTGAGCAAGGGTAAACGGCATTGTTGTCCTCTTTAAGTAAGCGGTTGGATTTGCTCTACTTTTTGCAAATTTGGGGGTAGAACAGACCGCTTGTTGTGAGTTTATGGTTAATGTTTTGACACAATAGCATAAAAGATGAAATTCTGTATAATGCAAAAACGATGATTTTATAATAATAAAGAGGAAGTACAATGTCCAAACCAACAAACTTTGTGATGATTTCACCACATTTCCCTGCTAATTTCGAGACGTTTGCCGTTCGATTGCGGGAAAACGGTTTCAACACCCTCGGCATTGCCGATACCCCGTACGAGCAATTAAGTGAGGGGCTACGCAATGCGCTGACCGAATATTATCGGGTCGATAATATGGAAGATTACGATCAGGTCTATCGTGCGGTGGGCTATTTTGCCCATAAGTACGGGCGGATCGATCGGATTGAATCCCATAATGAATATTGGCTGGAGCTGGATGCCAAGTTGCGTACCGATTTCAATGTTGTCGGTTACAAAAACGAGGATATGCTGGCGATCAAAACCAAATCCCAAATGAAAGACATTTTCCGCCAAGCTGGTTTGAAAGTAGCGCAAGGGCGGGTGTTTAAAGACGATGAAGATGCACGCAAATTAGCGAAAAAACTGAAATTTCCGGTCATTATCAAGCCTAATTCCGGCGTGGGTGCAAGCGATACTTACAAAATCCGCTCGGCACAAGCACTCGAAGAATTCTTCGGCTACCAAAATCCGCAGGTCGAGTATATTATGGAAGAGTTTATCGAAGGGGATATTGTTACCTTTGACGGCTTAACCGATAAGGACGGCAAAATTGTCTTCTATTCCAGCCTAGAGTATTCCGAAGTGGTGCTGGATACGGTCGAAAACGACAACGATATGTACTATTTCGTACCAAGAGAGATCAAAGCGGATCTGATTAAACTCGGTCAAAAATGCGTTGATGCGTTCAAGGTGCGTGAGCGTTTCTTCCATTTTGAGTATTTCCGAGTGAAGAAAACCGGCGAGTTGATGCCCCTTGAAATTAACTGCCGTCCACCGGGTGGCTTAACCATTGATATGTGGAACTATGCGAATGATTTTGATGTGTTCAACGAGTACGCCCATATCGTCAGAGATAACCAATTCCATGCTGAGATTACACACCCTTGGAATGTGGTCTATATTTCCCGCAAAGCAAACAAACAGTATGCCAATTCCGTGCAGGCGGTATGTGAAAAATTCAGCGGGAATATCATCAGTGTTCAGCGTGTGCCGGGCGTGTTTGCCAAAATTATGGGCGAAGAGGGCATTCTTGCCCGTACTGAAACCTTAGAACAAATGCACGAAATCGTACAATGTGCACAACAAAAACAGGGGGAATAATGCATTTTGAACAGCGTAGCCATTGGAGTGGCGAATTAGGGCGTGAAATGGCGTTTAATGTGTACGGCCACGCAGGTAAGCCGGTGGTTGTATTCCCCTCATCGGGTGGAAATCAAAACGAGTATGGCAGCTTTGGAATGATTGAAGCCTGTCGGGATTTTATCGAACGTGGCTTGATTAAATTCTACACACCGGACTCCTACGACAGTGAATCTTGGTTATCAGTGTATAAATCCCCACACGATATGGCGCAGGCTCACAACGCCTATGATCGTTATATCATCAATGAACTCGTACCGCTTATCCGCTACGAGTCTGACTGGCAAGGCACAATGATCGCCACCGGTTGCAGTATGGGCGCATTTCACACTATCAATTTTGCGCTCCGCCATCCCGATTTATTCGATACGGCAATCGCCTTGAGCGGGGTGTACGATGCCCGTTTCTTCACCCACGATTTCCACGGCGACCACGCAGTTTACTACAACTCGCCAATAGATTACCTTTGGAATCAACAGGATAACTGGTACTTAGAACGTTACCGCCGCAATCACTATATTGTCGCCGTCGGACAAGGGGCGTGGGAGGAACAGCATATTGCTGACACCGCCCGCCTACAAGACGCTTTCCAAGCCAAAGGCATTGACGCGTGGTTTGATTTCTGGGGTAATGATGTCGATCACGACTGGCCTTGGTGGCGGGTACAAATGCCCTATTTCCTCGCTAAATTAGAGGAGCAGGGGATTATTTAAATAAAAGCAGAAGTTGAATTGACGTAGTGAGAAACTTGTATAGGAAGAGAACTTCCTCGCATATATCACGTTTCTAGTAGATTTCTTAAATCAACAAATTGGCGGATTTTTAATTATTAAAGCTCCGCCATTATTTTTGGGGCTGTACTAGATAACTAGGGAAATCTAATTTCAGGTTAGAATAATCCCTATGAGAAGAAGTCGTTTAAGTCAGTACAAGCAAAACAAAC